>CAVKAQ010000004.1:6749-67017 GCA_963654225.1 Butyricicoccaceae bacterium
CCATTACTTCGTAAACAAAAAACACTAAAATATGTCTATCAAGAAAATTTTACTCCTTTTTGCCGCTTCTTTTATGGCTGTTCCTATGGCTTTCGCAGATGGGGAATCAGATGATGAACTCACTGTAATCTCTTATAATATCAGAATGGGTGCCGGTAAGGATGGTACCAACTCGTGGGAATATCGCTATGCGGCGTCAGCTATGATGATTATGGACCAGCAGCCCGATATTTTCGGACTCCAGGAGGCCTTCGACTATCAGATGGAGTATATGGATGATTATTGCGATGGATACAAATGCATAGGAGTCGGTAGAGAGGACGGAAAGCACAAGGGTGAGCATATGGCGATTTTCTATAAGAAAAAGACTGTAAAACTGCTCAAGTGGGGTACATATTGGCTTTCAGACACTCCGGATGTTCCGTCAAAAGGCTGGGATGCGGCTTGTATGAGAACTGCTACTTGGGCTTTGATGAAGGATAAGAAGAATGGGCGCAAGTTTTATTATGTGAACACTCATCTTGATCACGTTGGCGCGGAAGCTCAGCGCAAAGGCTTGGAACTCATTGTCAGCAGGATCAAGGCTATGAACAAGGAGGGTTATCCGATGGTTCTTACCGGAGATTTCAATGTAGAGCCTTCAAATCCGGTGCTCAACGACCTCAATAAGATGATGACCAGTGCCAGAAATGCTGCGGTCAAGACAGACAAGGGCGATACTTTCAACGGCTGGGGCAAAGGCAAAGGCGTCATCGACCATATCTATTTCTCAGGTTTCAGCGCCTGCACTCTTTTCGAAGTGATAAGAAAGCCTTATATGGACAGAGCCTACATCTCTGACCACTATCCTGTTAAGGCAATCCTCGTATTTCCTTAATGGAAATCCGTCTGAGAAATTGACGTAAACTCTTGAAAAACAAAGTCCCCGGACCACTCCATCAGTGATTCGGGGACTTTTTTCGACTCCAACTCTGGAGCTATAACCATAAAGCTGACGTTTATTAGCATTATCGGAGCTTTGCGACCGAAGGGGTGTCGGGGAACACTTTCCCCGTGCTCCTAGGAGCTGTCGCTTTAGCGACTGAGGGTAAGACGCAATTTCATATGTAGCGCGCAGCGCTACATATGAAAAGCGACCTTATAGCGCAAGCCGAGATCCTTGATGCTGGAGATGAAATCCGTGTTGATGGCGACCTTGAACTTGCGGCTCACAAACTCTACGGTATAGCTGGTCTTCGGGTCGCTGATGAACACGTAAAGCGGAATATTTCCCTTGTTCGTCTTCATCAGATGCACGATATCCTTGCGGAACGACTCATTCAACTTGCCAGCCGGCACCTCAATCGAGAATCCCGATATCAGACTGTCAGACAGATTGCCGAGCAGACTCACATTCTTGATTCTGAACTTGTAAGGAATTGACGTCATTTTGTCCCTTTCCTCTGGCTTGACCATATAAGCCTCCTTGATCTCACCTTCAATGAAAACCGCAGTGTGATCCTTGAGATATTCCATATATTTCTCGTAATCCTTACCGAAGAATGCCATCTCGTAACTTCCGCTGAAATCCTCTATGACAACCTTGGCGAACGGCTTTCCTGACTTGGAAATCTTGGTCTCGACGCTGTTTATGAATCCGGCGAGATTTATCCTTTCAGTCCTTTTTTCGCGTTCACATTCATTGACGCGGTCGTCGATATTGGCGACTTTGCAGTTCGTGAATGTCTCCATTTCAAACTCGTAGCGCTTGAGAGGGTGGTCAGAAAGATACATTCCCACCATTTCCTTCTCTTTCTTAAGAACCTCAAGAATATCAGGCTCGACCGTCAATGCCGGTGGCTCAGGCTTCTCTACCTTCAATTCCTCAGCGTCACCGAACAATGACGACGCATCATCTTCCGCATTCTGCTTGGTGATTGACGCATAATTCATCAAGTCGTCGATGAATTGAGGACCATTTTTGCCTGCCAGGAAATACTGGCTTCTGTTTATGCCGAAAGAATCGAATGCACCTGCATAAATAAGTGACTCCATCGCCTTGCGGTTCACTGTGCCGGACATCCTTACGCAGAAGTCATAGATGTCAGCAAATGGACCGTTTTCAGTACGCTCTTTCACGATGGCATCCACGATGTTGGCACCGAAGCCCTTCATTCCGCCCATTCCGAAACGGATATCTCCGTTCTTGTTGACAGTGAAATTGGACTCGCTCTCGTTCACGTCAGGGTTCAACACCTTGATATGGTGCTTTTTGCAGTCCGCCATTATCGCCTGAATCTCAGCCATATTATTCTTGTTCATACTGAGGTTGGCGGCCTGGAACTCGGACGGATAGTGCGCCTTGAGCCATCCTGTCTGGTAACTTACCCAAGCATAGCACGTTGCGTGAGATTTGTTGAACGCATAAGACGCGAACTTCTCCCAGTCTTTCCAGATTTTCTTGAGCACATCTTCAGGGTGGCCGTTCTTGGTTCCGCCCTCGATGAACTCTCCGTACAATGATTGAAGAATATCTATCTTCTTCTTACCCATTGCCTTACGGAGTTTGTCGGCCTTACCCTTGGAGAATCCCGCAACCTTCTGCGAGATAAGCATCACCTGCTCCTGATAGACGGTCACACCGTATGTCTCTTTCAAGAACTCTTCCATTGCCGGAAGGTCGTAAGTGATAGGCTCTTCGCCCCTCTTTCTGGCTACGAACGACGGGATGTAGTCCATAGGGCCAGGACGATAGAGCGCATTCATCGCGATAAGGTCCTCGAAACGCTCAGGATGCAGTTTCTGGAGCCATTCCATCATACCCGGGGACTCGAACTGGAACACGGATTTGGTATCTCCGTTCGAATAAATCTCATAAGCCTTAGGGTCATCGATAGGAATCTTCTCAATGTCGATATCTATTCCGAATCTCTTCTTGACCTCGGCGAGGCATATCTTGATGATTGACAACGTCCTGAGTCCCAGGAAGTCCATCTTGAGCATACCTACGTCCTCGATGAATGAGCCTTCATATTGCGAAACCCACACTTTTTGACCGGTAGCCTTGTCTTCGCCGAGAGTGATAGGAATGTAGTCGGTAAGGTTTCCTCGACCGATAATCATCGCGCAGGCGTGAATGCCGACCTGACGGATGCACCCTTCAAGCTGCAGTGCATATTTCAGAACCTCGCGGACGAGGTCTGAGCCGTTTTCGTACTCCTGTTTGATTTCAGGGACATATTTGACGCAATTCTTGAGAGTCGGCTTCTTCTCGACCTCCTTCTTGACGACCTTGAATCTCTTGCCGTCCTTCTCTATGACTTTATCTCCTTCCTCCGGCTCCTCTCCCTCTTTCAGTTCCACCTCGGAGGTTTCAGTGATTGTGATATTCTTGTCAGGAATCAGTTTTGTGAGCCTGTTCGACTCGTCCAGAGGCAGCCGGCTGATGCGCGCGACATCCTTAATGGCGCCTTTTGCTGCCATTGTACCGAACGTGATGACGTGGGAAACGTGGTCTACGCCGTAATGCTCCTGCACATACTGGATTACGCGGTAACGTCCGTCATCGTCGAAATCGACGTCAATATCCGGCATTGACACACGCTCCGGGTTGAGGAAACGCTCGAACAGCAAGTCGTACTTGATTGGGTCCAAATTGGTGATACCCAAGCAGTAAGCCACGGCAGAACCTGCGGCGGAACCACGGCCCGGCCCCACGGAAATGCCTTGAGCCCTTGCGGCGGCGATGTAATCCTGCACAATGAGGAAGTAGTCCGGAAATCCCATCCTGGAGATGGTCTTGAGCTCGAAATCCAGTCGTTCAGACGTGGTCTCGTCCAGCACATCGCCATAACGCTCCTGCGCTCCCTTGTAGCACAGATGGCACAGGAATGCCACAGAATAGCGGAATTCTTCGCCTCGGTCGTTGCCTTTCTCGTCATTTCTGCCGGCATCGATGACATCCTTGTATTTCTCGAGATATGTGTCTATATCCTTGAGGAATTCTGCGTCAATCTGGAACTTCGGAAGCACGTGTCCGCGGTCGATGGTGTAGTTCTCCACCTTGTCGCAGACCTCGAGGGTGTTGGAAATGACCTCCGGGTGGTCCGGGAACAATGCCAGCATCTCCTCCTCGCTCTTGAGGTATTCCTGCTGGGTGTACCTCAGTCTGTCAGGATCATCCACGTAAGAATTGGTAGTCAAGCAGATAAGCCTGTCGTGTGCCTGTCCGTCCTCCTTGCGGACGAAATGGGCGTCGTTCGTGGCTATGACCTTTACTCCGTGCTTTTCGGCGAGGTCGAAAATGACTTCGTCGTACTCTTTCTCTTTCTCGTAAACTTCAAGCGACAATCCCGGGACCTCCGTCTTGTGGAGCATAACTTCCAGGTAGTAGTCGTCTTTGAACACTCTCTTGTGCCACTCGATTGCCTTTTCCGCTCCCTCGATATCTCCGTCAAGAATCAGTCTCGGAATCTCGCCGGCCATACAGGCGGATGAGCAGATGATGTCTTCGTGATATTTCTCGATGACCTCGTGCGATACCCTTGGCTTATAATACATTCCCTCCAGGTGGCCTGTGGACACGATTTTCATCAGATTCTTGTATCCGTTGTAATTCTTGGCCAGCAGAATAAGGTGATAGTAGCCCTTTTCCTTGATTCTGTGGTCACCTTTGGATACATAAATCTCGCATCCGATGATTGGCTTCACGGACGGATGCTTGGCGGCGTACTTGAAAAATTCCTTTACACCGAACATATTTCCGTGGTCGGTGATGGCAAGGCCGGGCATTCCCAGTTCTTCTGCCCGGTTGAACAGATTCTCTATCGAGGACTGACCGTCAAGGATTGAATATTGTGTATGGACGTGGAGATGAACGAATGACATATCGAGGTTTTTTACAGATGCAAAAGTAATGAAAACCCCGTGTCCTTGAAAGTCCCGGCCTAGTCTTTTTCAGGATTAAAAAGACTGATACCGCAAGTTACGCCACGGGTAAACTTGTTTAAAAAATTGAGAGGATTGGCATTAGAAAATGTGAAAGAAAATCTTTACTAATGGCTAAAAGGGCGTCTTCGCAAAAATCTCAATGAAGTACTGCCGGAATTTTGCAACTATTTAATTAACAAGCGGTTGGAAAAGGCGCTTTAGCTGTGGTAAGAAAGAGTTTCAACTGAAAGTAAGCTAACCACGAAAACGAGTTAACCTAATTCAGAAAGTATAACGGAAAGCAATTTTAAAGATGTCGAAGATGCTGATACTACAGCGAGCCCCAGAACCTGTCATCGAGCACAAATTTCAGAACAAGACAGATCAGGGCGAGCGGCAGATAGTCGTGGAGGTCGGTGCGGAGAAAATTGAGGGCTGCCTGAATCTCGGAGGTGACCTTGCGTACCGTTATTCCGAACTTTTCGGCAATCTTCTCATAGGTGAGTCCCTCGTATCGGCTGGCCATAAAAACCTTTCGGGTGGTTTCCGGCATACGCCCGACACTTTTGCGCAGAAGATTGAGGACTTCGCTTTTGAAAAGTTCAGTTGGGTTGCACTTCTCCAGGGAGGCTATCTCAAAGTCAATCAATGCCTTGCTCTGGTCCTGCATCTGCTCCAGGTTGCGCTCCTTGGCCTTTTGCAGCTTCATATAGTCAAGGCATCTGTTAGTCACCACCTTGAACATATAGGACTCGTAATTGCCGGTGCGGATGTCTTCGCGTTTCTCCCAAAGTTTGATAAAACTCTCGTTTACAATGTCTTCGGAGATGCTGAGCTGATGAATGTAGGAATTGGCGATAGTAATGTACATATCGCGGTAATTCTCATAGAGATCATTAAACTCGTTCTCGGTCAGAGTTTTCTGATATTTCTCGCTATCCATCGTCCTGAGATGCAGTTTTGAAAAATTGCTCTTTCTTACAATTCCATATCAAAGGTAGTCGTTTTTTCGAGGATTCTCCTTAAATTTTGTCATTTTCAGTCATTTTGTTACCCCTAAAACAAAAAAAATGCAAAAAAAGTATGTAAGGTCGGCATTTTGACTCGTCTATATATAGTAACGTTAAAAATGATTGTTACATAACCGCGTCCGTATGATTTCAGCCACGATGGCTGCCACGGGTAAAAAAGCGTTCTGTAACGAATAAGCGCAGGAATTGAATGTCCAAGTGATATAAAATAAAAAAGGATGAAAGACGAATTGCTATACAGATACTTCAGAGGAGAGGCCAGCGCGTCCGAAATTTCGGAGATAGAGGCGTGGCTTCTTTCCGATCCGTCCGCACAGAAACAGTTTGATTCTGCGCACACCCTTTTCAATATGACTGAAATCAGGAAGGCCCATATCGCCGCAGACAGCAAGAAAGCGAAGAAACGCATTGCTGTGGCATTCCGCCGTGCGGCAGTGGCAGTTTCCTCAGTCGCTGCAGCCGTCCTTATATGTTTTGTTTCATTCCGTTCGGGTAAACAGGCACAGAAAGATGACTTGGCCTCTGTATATAATGTATTGGAGGTGCCGAACGGCAAAGTTGTGAACTTCGCTCTGAGCGACGGGACTATGGTCACGCTCAACGGCGGTTCCAGACTTGAATATCCGGTAGTTTTCGCCGGCGACCAGAGAAATGTGAAATTCTCGGGTCAGGCAAAATTCTTCGTTGCACACGACGAGAAATGTCCTTTTATCGTAAATACGTTCGTATGTGACGTGACAGTGCTCGGAACTACATTCGAGGTCATAGCCAACCCGGCATCGGGTGAGTTCTCGACATCGCTTTTCGAGGGCTCCGTGAAGGTTACTGACAACAGGGATAACTCCTGCCTGTATCTGACTCCGAACCAGAAAGTGTATATGCGCGGAGACAAACTCCAGCGTATGCCTATCGCGGACGATGCCGAATATCTCTGGACAAAAGGCATAATAAGCATTGCCAATATGGACTTCGCTACCCTTATGGCCAAGTTTGAAAGGGCATTCGGGGTAAAGATAGACATCCGAAGGGAGACGATGCCGGAGGTGAATTTCATCTCGGGTAAGATGTATGTGTGCGAGGGAATCGAGAACGCGCTCCGGACATTGCAGACCGGATGCAACTTCGACTATACCTGGGATCAGGAAAAAGGACTTGTGGTGATAAGATAGCTGATGAACGATGCCGAAAGGCTAAAATGACAGGCGCAACTTGAAGTGCCTCTGCAAAAAACTGATTAATTGTAGTTTGGCAATACCAGACACGTTAAGATAAAATAATTAATAACTCTAAAAAACCGCTTATGGCAAACAAAATGAACCTGTCCTGCAGATTCAAATTGTTCTTCGCCCTGACGACGGTGCTGGCAATGTTCTTTGGTATGGAACCGTTGCACGCACAATCTTCAGGTGTGACTTTGGATATGGAGAATGTCCCTATGTCCCGAGTTATGAAAGAAATTGAATCGCAGACAACTTATTTGTTTCTGAATCAGGATGTTGACGTCTCAATTCCTGTAACAGTGAAAGGTAAGAACATTTCCGTCGGCAATGCTCTGGACCAGATGGTCAAGAACACGGACGTGGAATATTCCATTACTTCCGGACGAAACATTATCCTGAGCAAGGCACACAAGGTTGCAGAAAATGAAAACACTGTGACCGGTACAGTAAAGGATCAGAACGGAGAGCCTGTTCCTGGCGCATCTATTCTGTTGAAGAACAGCAAAATAGGAACCAATACAGACCTCGACGGCAAATTCAGCTTTGACCTCCCGAAGGGTTTTACTTCAGATGTCATCGAAGTTTCGTTCTTAGGATACAAGACTGTTTCTACTCCAATTACTGACAAGAGACATTTCAATATCATTCTAGAAGAAGAAAGGGAAGCCCTTGAGGCCGGTGTCGTTACGGCACTCGGTATCAGACGTTCCGAGAAAGCCCTGAACTACAACGTTCAGCAGGTTTCCAGCGAGCAGATTACCGCCATCAAGGATGCCAACCTGGTCAACTCCCTCAACGGTAAAGTTGCCGGTGTCACCATCAATACTTCTTCTTCAGGAGTCGGCGGCGAGACAAAAGTCGTGATGCGTGGTACCAAAGGCATCTCCTCTTCATCCAACGCTCTCTATGTCATCGATGGCATCCCTATGTATGGTTCTTCTGACAACGGTGAGACATCCTATGGCTCAAGAGGCCGTTCAGAAGGCGTAGCCGATATCAACCCTGAGGACATCGAATCCATTTCAGTGCTCACCGGTGCAGCCGCTGCCGCTCTTTACGGTAGCAACGCTTCCAACGGTGCAATCATCATCACCACCAAGAAAGGTCAGGAAGGTAAGGCTTCGCTTACAGTCACCAGCAACACCGAATTGCAGAATGCATTCGTGCTTCCTAACTTCCAGAACCGTTACGGCAATGTCGAGGGCGAGGCTACAAGCTGGGGCTCTCTTCTTGCGAAAGGTGACAGAATGAACTACAATCCAGGCTCGGATTTCCTCCGTACAGGCATTGTGGGCACTGAGACAGTGTCACTTTCTGTCGGCAACCAGAGAAATCAGGTCTATGCTTCCGCAGGTGCCGTTGACTCTAAAGGTATCATCCCTAACAACGGATACCACCGTTACAACGCATCTGTAAGATCCACATCTTCATTCCTCAACGACAAACTTCACCTTGACATCAGCGCTTCATACGTGAAACAGAAAGACCTCAATATGGTCAACCAGGGTATCTACGGTAACCCTCTCGTTGCCGCATATCTGTATCCTCGCGGAGAGGACTGGGAATATGCCAAGATGTTCGAGCAGTATGACGCTTCAAGAAAGATCTATGTGCAGAACTGGGATCTTATGGGCAAGGCCGGTCTCGAATGGGACAACCCTTACTGGACACAGTATAGAAGGCTTCGTCAGAACAACAAGGACCGTTATATGATCAGCGGCGGTCTCACTTGGGACATCTTCGACTGGATGAAACTTTCAGGCCGTGTCAAAGTGGACAACACTGACAATACTTACACCGATAAGACGAATGCAAGTACAAACACCACCATCACGGAGGGTTCGTCAAACGGTTACTACTACAATGAGGAATCATCTAAGCGTCAGCTTTATGCGGACGTGCTCCTCAGCATCAATAAGTCTTGGGGTGACTGGTCATTGGGTGCAAACCTCAGTGCTTCCATCTCGGATATGAAGTACAAACTTCTCCAGGCACGCGGCGGTATCCGTGAAGACGGTCTTCCTAACGTGTTCACAGTGAAGCAGCTCGACAAGAGCACAGCCGAGATTTACGATGACGGTTGGCAGGAGCAGACTCAGTCTGTCCTCGGTTCCGCTGAAATCGGTTACAAGGGAGCTTACTATCTGACATTGACAGGACGTAATGACTGGCCTTCACAGCTTGCAGGTCCTCATTCTTCCAAGAAGAGCTTCTTCTATCCTTCAGTCGGAGGTTCCGTAGTGCTTTCACAGATTCTTCCGCTGCCTAAGACCATCGATTTCTTCAAGATTCGCGGTTCCTGGGCTTCAGTAGGTCTTCCGTTCTCAAGATTCATAGCTAACCCTACATATTCTTGGAACAGTAGAACAGGCGCTTGGGAGACATCTAAGAGCTACCCTATGTATGACCTCAAACCTGAGAGAACAGATTCTTGGGAGCTCGGTCTTACATTCAAGGCGTTCAAGGGATTCAGCTTCGACATCACCTACTATGATACAAAGACATACAACCAGACATTCGACTCACAGCTCTCTGTATCATCAGGTTACACGACACTCTATGTGCAGACCGGTAGCGTAAGCAACCGTGGTATCGAGCTTACCACTGGATATGACCACACTTGGGGCATATTCAACTGGAACTCCACATACACTCTCAGCGTGAACAAGAACAAGGTTGAGAAGTTGATGGAGAACTACAGACACCCTGAGACAGGCCAGCTCATCACTCTTGACCGTCTCAAAGTCGGCGGACTCGGCAATGCGGCATTCGTGCTTACTCCTGGCGGTACTCTCGGTGACCTCTATTCTACAATCGATGTCAACCGCGACAACAACGGCAACGTCTATATCGACGAGGACGGCAAGATCAGCAGCAGCACCACCGACTACAAGAAACTCGGTTCAGTGTTCCCTAAGGCCAATATGTCCTGGAGCAATGATTTCGCAATCCAGAACTTCGACTTCGGCTTTATGGTGTCTGCCCGCATCGGCGGTATCGTTTACTCCGCAACACAGGCCAGACTCGACAGCTTCGGAGTTTCAGAAGCTACAGCGGTTGCCCGTGACAACGGCGGTGTAAATGTTGACGGATGTACAGTTGATCCATATTCTTGGTATTCAGTCGTTGCGGCTGACAGCGGTATCCCTCAGTATTACACCTACAGCGCTACCAACGTGCGTCTCCAGGAAGCTCATATCGGATACAACATCCCTAGAAAGGTTCTCGGCAACTTGTTCGACCTCAATGTGTCAATCGTCGGCAGAAATCTCTGGATGATTTACAACAAGGCACCGTTCGATCCTGAGGCCATCGCTACGGCAGGCAACTACTACCAGGGAATAGACAACTTTATGCTTCCTTCTACCCGTTCGGTTGCATTGAGCCTCCGTCTCAAATTCTAAAATGAATTGATATGAAGAAAATATATAACATAATAGGTTTAGCTCTGGCTTGTGCGGCATCAGCTTCCTGTACGGGAAACTACCTGGACATAAACACCAATCCGTACGAGGCTACAGAGAAACAGATTGCCGCGGACGACTATGTCATCCAGGGCGCTCTGAAGAATATGCTGGGCTACGTGGTTCCTGTTCAGGAGCACCAGTTCCAGTTTATGGATGTCTTGTGCGGAAGCACTCTCGGAGGTTATCTTGCAGAGCAGAAAGGCTGGGAAACCAAGATTTCCACCTACAACCCTAACGACGAGTGGTGTGCATATTCGTTCGAGAACGTGATTCCGGGCTTCTACGGCGCATACATCCAGCTCACGACATCTACGTCTGACGAGGTTGCGCTCGCTGTCGCTGAAATTGCGAAAGTGGCCGTGTTCTCACAGCTTACAGATATGTACGGCCCTATACCTTTCTCGCAGATCGGTATTGACGGCTCGCTCGTGGCTCCTTATGATTCTCAGGAGGATATCTACAGCAAGAGCTTCGAGGCGCTCTCGAACTCTGTTTCAGTACTTTCTGAGAAATATACTGAGAAGCTCAACTCCAATGCGGACATCGTATTCCACGGTGACCTCACCAAGTGGATCAAATATGCCAACACTCTCAAACTCCGTATGGCTTTGAGAATTGTCTATGCTGACCCTGAGCTGGCTCAGAAGATGGCTGAAGAGGCTGCAAATCAGACTTTCGGAACAATGGAATCGAACTCTGACAACGCCAAATTCACCCACTCTACCCAGAATCTGTACTATCTTACCTGCATCCAGTGGGGTGACTACAGGGCTGCGGCCGACATCGTATGCTATATGAACGGCTACAAGGACCCTCGCCGCTCGGCATTCTTCACAGAATCCAGCTACACCGGCAATACTTACGCAGGATGGCGCAGAGGTACCAGAATGGCTGATTCCAACGGCGGTAACGGATGCTCCAATATGAAGGTGACCACATCTGACGAAATGTACTGGATGAATGCCGCCGAGGCTATGTTCCTCAAGGCAGAAGGTGCGCTCCGCGGATGGAATATGGGCGGCGGCACTGCCCAGTCATACTATGAGGAAGGCATCAAACTCTCATTCTCACAGTGGAATGTGCAGGGAGCCGAGGATTACATCGAAGATGCTGTTTCAGTTCCTGACAATTACACCGACCTTTCAGGCAAGGGCTACGACGGCACTATTTCAGGTGCTCCTGCAGTGGCTTGGGAAGAAGGTGCTGACTTCGAGAAGAATTTCGAGAAGATCATTACTCAGAAATGGATTGCGAACTGGCGTACTACAGGTGTTGAAGGCTGGTCGGAGTTCCGTCGTACCGGATATCCTCGTCTTCTCACCGCAGGCGTCAATCTCAGCGGCGGTACAATTGCCGATGACGCTTATGCACGCAGGCTCAAATATCCTGTAAATGAACTTACCAACAACAGCGACCACTACAAGACGGCCGTGTCAAGCCAGCTCAAGGGAGCGGACAATATGGCTACCCGTACTTGGTGGGACTGCAATCCTAGAACCAAATAATTATGGAGGTAAGAATGAAAATCAGATCAATTATATCAATGGCAATGTCTGCGGCGGTTCTCATCTCCTGCAGCGACTGGACCGATCCGGAGTCAATCAAGATAGAGGTTGCATCTCTGGAGAAAGACAATCCTGAGGTCTATGCCGAATATTGTCAGTCTATCCGCGACTACAAGGCGGGTGACCATAAGATTGTGTATGTCTCTTTCGACAATCAGCAGAAGAAGGACAACCAGTCATTCAATCTAACATCTCTTCCGGACAGCATCGATGTCGTAGAGCTTTCCAATCCGGATCTCATCGACCAGACTCTGGTGGATCAGATGAACAAGCTCCGCAGCGAAAAGTCGTTCAGATTTGCGGCAGAGTTCTCTTTCGACAGAGTTACCGAGGCGTTCAATCAGACAATTGAGGCGATGCAGGAGGCTTACGAAGCTGAAAGAGACACAGTTGCGGCTCACGGCGGAGACCCTGACACTGTCAAGGAACCTGATTATCCTGATGTTACAGGATTTCTCGATGATGAGCTCGACAGAGTGTTCAAGTATGTGGATGACTACAAGCTCGATGTAGTGCGTGTGCAGTATGCAAATCTGATGAATAGAACTCATCTCACGACAGAGGAGGATTCCATATATGTGGCTGAGCAGAATATAATCTTCGACTCAATCCTCAAGAGATTCAAGTCTCGCAGCAACGTGAAGATGTTCCTCAACGCCAGAGCCGAGTACATCGTCTCCGAAGACATCATCAACGCCGCCGAGTACGTCATCCTGCCGACCGAAAGTCTAAGCGGTACTGCAGATATGGATTATATGGGACTCAGAACAAATGAAGTTTATCCTGGCGCAAAACTTCTCTATTCTGTCTATACAACCGTAACAGATGATTACTCAACCGGTTATTTCACTGCCGGAGAACAACTTCCTTTGGCTTCAAAATGGTTAAGTGTTCCTGTCGAGGATTATAGCAAGGCAGGTTTGGTTATCTACAATGCCCGCAACACATTCTTCGATACCAATCGTAACGTCTATAGCAAGCTTCGCAATGCTATCAGAAATTTGAATCCAAACTCTTAAACAGACAATACGATGAATATGAAATTATTTAAATATACTGTTCTCTCTCTTGCAGCCGTGATGTCTTTCTCGGCCTGTGAGAAGAGTGCTTCAGACGTCTATGAAAACAAAGTTTTTCTTGACGCGTATGAGAGCAGCAAGCTACTGTATGTCTCTATTGAGAATACCTATCAGGAAACACTTGTGGCTGCGTTGCCTAAGCCTGCAGAATCAGTCATCAAGGTGAAATATTCTGTGGATAAATCTCTTGTCGATTATTACAACAAGAGATATGGTACAGAGGCGGTGTTGCTTCCTGCAGAGAACTACTCGTTCTCTGCACAGGAACTTACCATAAATGAAGGCGGTGTCCGTTCTGACGAGTGTGTCATTAATTTCAAGGATGTACTTACACTTGATAAGTCAGTCCGCTATCTTCTTCCTGTAAGACTTTCATCAGATGATATTGATGTCCTCTCATCACGTAGCACCAAATTCTATGTGTTTGAAGGAGCTAATCTTATCAATGATGTTGCTTATATGTATGATAACTACTGTACAATCAACTGGAACAACGCGGATGCGCTCAGCAATCTTAAACAGCTCACGATCGAAATGCTTTTGAATTGTGATTGGGCTAAGAACAAGGACGACCGCAAGGAAAACAACAGTTTCTTCGGAATTGAGGGTTACTTCCTATTCCGTACAGGTGACTTGTCAAATCCTACAAATCAGCTTCAGGTCTGCACGAACTCAGGAGAACCTCTTACGAATGTATTTATGCCTAACAATGAGTGGTTCAACCTCATAGTTACATACGATACATCAACACGTCTCCTTACGTTCTATATAAACGGAAAGCAGGTTACTACCGCTACAGCCGGTAATTTCCCTGATGGTGTGACATTCGGCGGTAGAGATGATTTCAAAATCAATACGGCTTACAATAACATCAGAACTGCTGCCGCAATGTTCTCGGAAGTCAGAGTCTGGAACAAGATTCTTGACGCTGAAACAATTGCCGATCAGACATTCCATCCATATTTCGTGGATACTGCCTCTGAGGGACTTGCAGCATATTGGAAATTCAACGAGGGTACCGGAACCGTCATTTCTGACCGTTCAGGCAACGGTAACGATGCTGTTGCAGTAAACCCTATCGAATGGCGTAAAGTCGCTCTTCCTGAACAATAATCTTAAATAATGGAAATTATTATGAGAACATATAAATCATTTCTGCTGATGGCTTCCGCTCTCTGCCTGGCATCTTGTCAAGAGGATGTTTTTGAGGTGGACGGAGGCACTACAGATAAAGTAGAGAAAATAACATTGCCGAAAGCGCAGTTGCGCAATGCTTCAGGCTCAGCATATTTCACCACGGTAGAAGCCTTTACGGCTGATACCACGATAGGTCTGCATCTTGAGTTGAACAAGGCTGCGAAGTCCGGTATCTCCGGTACACTTGCGTATGGAGAGGCTTCAACGATAGAGCAGTACAACGCTACATACGGAACATCTTACAAAGCGTTTCCGTCTGCGAACGTGTCATTTGGCGACCCTGCAGTAGTTATGCCGGGAGAGAAAATATCGACCGATGCGGACATAACGATCACTATAGATGATTCAATACTCGCGTCAGAAAACTATAGCGGCGGTGGCGGTGACGTGACTTATGCGATTCCTGTTACGGTGACGACTGATGACAGCAAAGTCACTTTGTCAGGAGAGCCTCACATCATCTTTGTGAAGAACAGAAAAGGCATTAAGCCTATTTCAGCTACAAGACCTTACCATATGTTCAGTTGTATGGAGACAGGAACGGCTAATCCTCTGTTCCATCTGGCACTCGAGCTTGAAAGTACAGGAGAACCACTTTTCGACTATGTCATAGTTTTCTCTTCTGCTTTGATATGGAATCCGGATGAAAAGGCAATCCAGGTTCATCCGAACACCTGTCAGGCGGCACTTAATGCCAATTATGAGAAATATGTCAAGCCTCTCCACGACCGTGGAATCAAGGTTATAATGTCTATCCTTTCCACGGGTCAGGACGGACAGGGCCCCGGCACAGGTCTCACATTCTCCTGCATTGAGGAGGATACGGCGAAGGAAGTTGCCAAGATGCTTGCCGACTACTGCAACACCTACCATCTCGACGGAATATTCTTCGATGAGGAGTACGGCCAGAGGCGCAGTGACATCCCAGGAGTTTCTCCGACTTCTTCGACTCGCCTGACCTCGCGACTCTGCTATGAGGTCAAGAAGGCGATGCCGGACAAGGAGGTGATAGCCTACAATTACAGCAATACCGCGTATTTGAATGCTGTCGATGGAGTCTATCCGAAAGATTATATTGATTGGGTGATAGCTGACTATGGCTCTTGGTCACAAGGTTCTTATGAAGGGGGAATGCCTCTGTCAAAGATGACTCCTAACAGTATGAACTGTGCTCCTGGCACACAACGTTGGACTGCTACAACATCTACACTTAGACAACTTAAGAGTCAGGGTTGGGGCGGATATATGGTGTACTGCCTTGATTTCGCCATAAATACCTGGAATAATCAATTGTATTATCTGAATAGAATAGCTAGCTATCTTTTCGATGATAATCTTGTAGATACCGGTTATAGGCCAGTGGCTGAGTGGTAGTTTGAATTGTGATAAAAAACGACAGTATGAAAAGAATATTATACATAATTTCAGCTTTCGCGGCTCTGGTGCTCGCCGGATGTCAGAAAGAGGATGATAAAGAGGCTTCAGTTCAGTTGACTCCTGAGTCAGCAGTGGCTGAATACCTTTCAGGCACTTCGGAAACGACAGTCATATCTTCAGGCGAATGGACGTTGGAAGGGAATTATACCTGGATTACGCCTTCTGCAAGAAGTGGACATTCCGGAGATAAGGTGACATTTGCGTATGTTCTGAATACCACCGGGAAAGACCGTGGCGCTCTTTTCAAAATCCGTTGCGGTTCTGCATACGCGAACTTCGCACTCAAGCAGGAATCCGGAAATATTGAGATGAATGCGGCTCTGGAACTCGTTTCAGCGAGTGAAGGAGAAGCTACATTCTCAATGACAGTCGAGTCTCCTAAAGACATCAGCAAGTTCGTGACTTGGGGTGTAAGATACTCTACAAGCGAAGAAACTTTAGTATCTGAAGGAAAGGATGTAGCTATTGAAGGAACGCCTAAAGAAGGAGAAGTTCAGGTTAAGGTTACAGACCTTGAAAATGATGTAAACTATTACTTTGCAGGTTATCTTGATATGTTTGATGGCACTCGCATCTATACGGATAATGTTGTGAAGGTAAATATTGCTTCTCCATTCGAGAGCATTGTTTCAGTGGCTGGAGTGTCTGCCCGTAATGTTACATTCGGTTATGAGGTTAAGATACCTGCACTTACTGAGACTGGCGTATGCTTCAACACTAAAGGAGAGCCTACGGTTGACGACGATTGTATCAATGTCGAAACGGAAGAGGTTGCTGTTGGCCTGAAACCACAGCTTAATGCGTTCGAGCGCGGTTGGATTCTCGAACCGTCAACTACATACTATGTTCGTGCCTATGCTAAGCGCGAGAGCGGCGAAGTTTCGTATGGCCCTGTGACCGAATTTACGACAAAGGAGGATCCTTTTGATAATTGGTTGGCAGACAACACGTACGCAAGTGATTACAGTCATTTCCAATCTCTCAGCGAATATGGTCCTGTGAAAGATGCAACATTGGGTTCAGCACAATATATCACGGAATCAGCATCTGAGACTCAGACGAATTTCCGCAAATATTGGAACACCGCGCTTACATCCTATGATGAAAGTGTTAAATACGCAGCGCTTTTCAGTGAGCTTGCTTTCCTTAAGAAAGCGGATGGCAGTATGGTGATGCAGAATATTGTATGGCGTGAAGGAACTGTAGGCGAGAATCTTCCTAAGAATGCAAATCGTGTCGGCGGTTTCGCTTACACGGTGAATGAGAAAGACGGCTACTTTGATTTCAAACCTGACAATTATGCTTATACCGTTGATGGAAACCTGGCAGTCAAGAATCAGGGAATGTCGGTAGATGAAATAGCAACAATTTGGCAGGGTGCATCTAATGTATCTGAGCTTTCAGCTATTAAGACTTTCTGGGCGTCTCACACATTCTTCCTTGATTGGGGTGAAACCAAGACATTTGACGGTCATTCATATTCAGAGATTCTTCTCTACGCGGAAGATGATTTGGAGATTGTGTTCCGTTTCAATGCAGCTTGCTTCGGTACAGATAACTATGATGCAGAATCGCATACCTTCGAGCCTCCAGTTTGGCGAGTATGGGTTGTTGATGGAGAAGATGAGACAAGCCACGATTTGGAAGAATTGTCAACAGGTGGCTATTATCTCCGTCTGGATTCGTCATTGGCCGGTAAGAAAGTGAGAATTTCAAATTCTTCAACAGGTTATCCTGCATACATTCCTACTGCAGACGGAAAAGCTCAACTTATCAATAACGCATCAGAAGCATATACGGTTCCTGTAGCGAACGATAATGCTAACAAGTGCGCTATCTCATTCAGTTCAGGTGCCAATATCTGTATCGTAAAAGATATTTGCGTTCTTTCTGATACTTGTTTCCCTTGCGGTGACCAGATTGACTGGGGCGGATCTGTCGGAAACTGGGATGCTGGCGGCGCATACAGCTATTGTAGGAACAATTGCGGATTCTTCACTCCAACGGATAAACTTCGTGAACCTCATATCTATAGGTTTAACGCTACGTTCAAGACTGGCGGAAACGAAGGATTCAAGATACCGATGACCAATAACTTTACAAAGGGCGGATACAACTCCAAGGTTACGGTTCCTGATAATAATCCTATAGACAAATGGATTGATGTTGTAGTTGAAACCGGTGACAGCAGTACAGGAGCTAAGGATTACAAGTGGAAACCTGACACGACGGGTGACTACACGATTGAGATGGATCTCAATGCGATGAAGTTGCGTGCTGTGAAGAGGTAGAGATGATGGAGAGGGGGAGGTGGCTCGGAGGTCCGATGATTTGCAGGTCACCCCTCTTGAAAATCAGAATAATATGCTATGACAGCAGGTTTTGATGCCGTGAACGGCATTGAAAATTGCTCTGCTACGATGGCATAATAGGATTACAAATCAACAGGGAATGATGAAAAAACTTTTTGGAGTCGTTCCCTGTTTTTATAATGAATTAACGAACTGATGAAATCAAAAATAACAACTATATCGCTTGTAGCGGTGGCTCTGATGTGCGGGGCTGGTGTGGTTACGGTGCGTGCCGGAGTGTCTTCGGGAGACGTTAAGGGCACTGGAACTGCAGAAGTTTCGCGCGAATCGGCTGTGAATGTGGAATCTGTCAGAGAGAGGGCAAACGAGGGTGCGAAAGAGGCGACGGCTAACGCTGCCGGGGAGCAGCAACTTCTGCAGAACGCTAGGGTAAGGCCGGAGGCGTATCATCCGTTTGAGCTCGGGGAACTGAAGCCGGAGGGGTGGCTCAAGGATTGGGCGCAGCTGGCGGCGAAAGGTATGACCAAGACGATTGGTGAGGAATACACGGAGTTTGTCAAAGGCTGGGCATCGGCTGACGAGCCGGGCTGGTGGCACTATGAGCAGACGGCCTACTATACCGACGGATTTACCCGTCTGGGCTTCCTTCTTGACGACTCGCTGCTTGTCAACCGTAGCCGCAAAGTGATGGAGGCGGTGGTCGCAAGGCAGAAACCGAACGGATATATCCATTCCAACACGAAGGAATATGTCGAGAAGTGGGGCACGACAGAAGCGGACGGCGGGCTCTATTGGAGCGAAGCCGTGTTCTGCAGGGCCGCATTGGCATATTTCAGCGCTACAAGAGATCAGGATGTTCTCAATATGGTGAAGAAAGTCTATGAGAATTATCCGTTGTTCAAATATGACACGACAGGGTATCCGTTCAACGGAGGCGACCTGGACAAATTCCGTTTCCTCTGCGGGCTCGAGAATCTTTTCGAACTTTCACGCATCACGGAGGATATGAGCTTTGCCAACAGGGCGTTAACAGTGCTGGACAATTTCGACCCTGCATTCATCGAAAGCTGGGCTCGCAAGAAGGAGTTCCTGCGCACGGCTATCAGCCACGGAGTAAGCTTCAATGAGGCAGCCAAACTTCCGGCAATCGGATATATCTTCAATTCCAATCCTGAATATCTTGCGGCGTCAGTCAACAATTACGAGTTCCTGCAGGAGAATTCGATGCTCCCTTCCGGAGTGAATTCTTCCAACGAGCATCTTCACGGCATAGGCGCATTCGAGGCTGCGGAGAGCTGCGATGTTTCCGACTTTATGTGGTCGAACATCTGGCTTGCGCGTGCCTGCGGTGAATCGAAATATGGCGACAGAATCGAGCAGGATGCTTTCAATGCGCTTCCGGGGGCATTGAACTACACATTCACGCAGTGCGTTTACACCCAGGCTCCTAACCGTATTCCTGGATTCCACTTGCGTATCCGTGATGACGGCGCGTATTTCAAGCCGATGCACTGGCCTACCTGCTGTCCGTCGAACATCAACCGCGCGTTGCCTAACTACATTATGAATATGGCGATGATAAACGGCAATGGCGAGCTGATGTGGCTTACCTACGGCCCTGCGCACCTTATCACGCGTAACGGAGATTACGACATCCTTTGCGAGACAGAATATCCTTTCCGCGACGTGCTTACGTTCACGCTCAATGAGATACCGCGCAATCAGGTGCTTCGTATGCGCATCCCGCAGTGGTGCACTAATCCGTCAATATCTGTAAACGGCAAGGAATTGAAGTTCAAGGTAGAGGATGGATTTGTGACGCTGAACTGCAAATGGAAGTCAGGAGACAAGATCCAGATGAGATTCCCTATGCAGCCTAAGCTTGTGACCGGCAGAGAGAAATTCCCGTATTTCGAGGGAAAGAAGGCTCCGTCCTGGGGTATTATGGTTGATTACAACGGAAGTATGAAGCTTGACGGCTTCGTTGATCAGGGACGTTGCGCGTGGGTGACTTACGGTCCGCTTCTGTTCGCGATGTCAATGCAGAAGGCCAACCGAGAGAGCTATGACATCAACGAGGAGCACTGGACGGAATACCGCTATGCGCTCACTCCAGAGAGTCTGGAGGGTGTGTCGGTGGAGAATCTGCCGATGAATTATCCGTTCGACTGGCGATGGACTTATGCTCCGATTGTGATGAATGCCAAGGCGAATCTTGTGGACTGGGAACCGGACAGAGGTGACCCTGTGATGCCTCTCGAAACTCCTGCGACGCTCGAGAAAGACCTCAAAGTGAAACTCTACCCTTACGGATTCCTTGCCTATAGGCTATCAATGTTCCCGTTCGTCGAGGAATAAGAATGTGGCTGTCTAAGCTCCTATAAAAGTTGTAATTCGGAGCGTAGCGACCGAAGGGGTGTCGGGGAATACTTTCCCCGTGCTCCTGGGAGCTGCCACGAAGTGGCTGAGGGTAAGACGCAAACTTGCGCGAAGCGCGTAGCGACCGAAGGGGTGTCGGGGAATACATTCCCCCGTGCTCCTGGGAGCTGCCACGGAGTGGCTGAGGGATGAACAAAAAAGCGGGGCTTTGCCCCTGCGGTATTGGGCGCGTCGACGGCCTTGTATCCCATCTTTTTATTCAACCACAACAACTGTACATACGAAATGAGGGGCTTGACTAATACTTCTTAGTCAGCCCCTTTAGTTTTATGCTTCATTACACTTTTTAGTTCGACTTTTTGTGGAAAATCACACTTTTTAGTTTGACTTTCTGTGAAATCTCACATTTTCTTGTGCGACTTTTTGTGAAAACAGACGTAAAGATGTTATATTTGTGCCATTAAATCAAGAAGTTATGAAGAGGGACGTCATCAGTAAATTATTTGAATGGAAAAACAGCAAAGAGCGTAAGCCCCTGATTATGCTCGGAGCCCGTCAAGTTGGAAAGACTTGGTTGATGCAGGAGTTCGCCAAGGAGGCATATAAAAATAGCGTATATGTGAATTTTGAAGATAATGACATCCTTCGTGAACTGTTCACAAGAGATTTTGATATACCGCGCATCATCAGCGCAATTCAATGGAGTACAGGAGTTACTGTCGATGAAAACACACTCATTATTCTTGACGAAATTCAAGAAGCTCCGAGAGGGGTCACTGCGCTGAAGTATTTTGCTGAGAAGGCTCCGCAATACCACGTCATTGCTGCAGGCTCGTTGCTCGGGATTGCTATGCACAAGAATGATTCTTTTCCCGTCGGAAAAGTGGATTTCATACATTTATACCCACTGTCCTATTTTGAGTTTCTGGAAGCTGTCGGAGAGAGCCGTATGGTAAATATGCTTTACTCAAAAGACTGGGAGATGATAACGGCGTTTAGGACTAAGTTTGAGGAACGGTTGCGCCAGTATTATTTTGTAGGAGGGATGCCGGCCGCGGTTTCCGCATTTGTGAAGGACGGAAACGCGGAAAAAGTACGAACCGTTCAGAAAAACATCTTGGAGGCGTACGAAAGAGACTTCTCCAAGCACGCTCCTGCTGTAGAAGTGCCTCGTATCAGAATGGTATGGAATTCTATTCCTGCTCAATTGGCAAAGGAGAACAGAAAGTTTATCTATGGCGCAGTAAAAGAGGGGGCAAGAGCCAAGGATTTTGAATTGTCTATAGAATGGCTGAAAGATGCCGGTTTAATCCATAAGGTGAACCGTTGCAAGAAAGCGTTGCTGCCACTGAAGGCTTACGAAGATTTCTCAGCTTTCAAGATATTTATGTCAGACATAGGCCTTATGGCGGCGATGAGTGAAGTCCCGGCGCAGAGTATTTTGGAGGAGAATACGCTGTTCTCGGATTTTAAGGGAGCGTTGACGGAGCAATATGTTCTGCAGCAGTTGAAAACAAATCCATCGCTATCAATATATTATTGGTCTTCCGACAATTCAAGAGGTGAGATAGACTTCTTGTTGCAGAATGAAAGTCAGATAATCCCGATAGAAGTCAAGGCGAAAGAGAATCTTCAAGCAAAGAGTTTAAGAGCATTTGTGGAAAAAAATCCCGGACTGAAAGGTGTACGCTTCTCAATGTCTCCATATCGCGAACAAGACTGGTTGGTCAATTATCCGTTGTATTCTGTTCAAGCGGTTCTGCACAAAGATGGCGAGAAAATCGGCGAATAGCGGTTAATCGTACAAAATTGAACCATTTTCGGATGAATTGGGGGCATCGGATGGGGGAGGGATGACTACTTTTGCGGGAGTTAGCATAATTAACAACTGCACAAAAGTAGAATATGAAGACACTAAGACGGATTTCGACAGCAATATCTGCTCTTTTTTCGGCATTCATCATAGAGGCTTACGCCCAATGTCAATTCATTGACCGGACGTCACCGGTAGGCAAGAACACGGCGCAGATTGATATGCGCGCGTGGAATCTTGTGACGCAGATGACTCTCGAGGAGAAATGCGACTACATCGGCGAACTGACATCGTTTGTGATACGCCCTGTCGAGAGGCTGGGCATTCCGCAGCTGCTGATGGCCGATGGCCCGCAGGGAATCCGCAATATCCGCCGCGCCAACACTGTCAGCACGCTTTATCCGTGCGGCGAACTCACTTCCGCTTCCTGGGACAGGGCTCTTGCGGAAAAACTCGGCAATGCGCTTGGACGGGATGCCAAAGCGAGAGGAATATCGTTCCTGCTCGGCCCTGGCGTGAATATCTACAGAGCCCCTTTCTGCGGACGAAATTTCGAATACTTCGGCGAAGATCCGTATCTGACGTCTGAAATCGCCGCAAACTATATCATTGGAGTTCAGGACGAAGGCGTAATCGCCACAATCAAGCATTTTGCGGCAAACAACCAGGAGTGGAGCCGTCACCATACCAGCTCAGACGTGGACGAGCGCACACTCAACGAGATTTATTTTCCGGCATTCAAAAAGGCTGTGCAGAAAGCACACGTGGGCGCTGTGATGAACAGCTACAACCCGATTTTCGGAGTCCACGCATCCGAGCACGGCTGGATGAACATCGAAATTCTCAGAAACACCTGGGGATTCGACGGCATACTGATGTCCGACTGGACCTCCGTATATTCGTCATCTGGCGCTGCAAACGGCGGACTCGATCTGGAATGCCCGAGGGGCGTATATTTCACTGCGGAAAGGCTTGTGCCGCTCGTAAAGGCCGGAGTCATATCTGAAGAGACAATTGATACGAAAGTTTATCATATCCTGCACACGCTCAACAGGTTCGGACTTCTGGACAAGGACATCAAGGATGAAACAATCCCTCTGGACAATCCGGAAAGCGACGAGACCGCATTTGAGATAGCGAAAGGCGGAATCGTAATGCTTGAGAATAAGGACGGTGAACTTCCGCTCAATGGAAAGGATAAAATCCTGGTGCTCGGCCCTAATGCCTGCATCACACCGACAGGTGGCGGAAGCGGATTCGTGCAGCCGTTCCACTCTGTGACAGTTGCAGAAGGTCTGGTCAAGAAGTTCGGAGCGAAACGCGTGACAGTCCTGCCTGACAGTGTGCTGTTTGCAGATGTGCCGGCAGACTCAGTAAAGGCTGGCGTTGTAAACGAGAAAGTGTTGGCAGATGCCCTGAAGAATGCCGGCAGAGTCATCTTCTGCGGCGGATTCAATTATAAGGTTGAGGGAGAAGGATTTGACAGACCGTTTGCGCTTCCGGCAGCTCAGAGAAGAATAATCAAGAAACTGACCGGGGCGCACAATCACGTTACTGTGCTCCTCAATTCCGGTGGCGGAGTCAATTTCAACGGCTGGAGCGAGAATGTGGAGGCTATTCTGATGACGTGGTATCCCGGACAGAGAGGCGGAGACGCCGTTGCGGAGGTGCTGTCAGGCAAGGTTTCGCCAAGCGGTAAACTGCCGATGAGCATAGAAGACAAATGGGAAGACAACCCTGTGCACGACACATATTACGAGAATACTCCGGTGTTCACGCAGAACACCAAAATAAAGAGAATCGAATACCGCGAAGGAATCTTCTATGGATATAGAGGCTATGAGAAGAATGGGATGCAGGTTCGGTATCCTTTCGGTTACGGCTTGTCTTACAGTAAGTTCGACTATTCCGATCTCAAGTTGGAGCGCCTCTCAGATGACAGTGTGAAGGTGTCATACACGGTATCCAATACAGGAAAATGCGATGCCGCAGAGATTTCACAGGTCTATGTAGGTGATAAATCTTGCTCGGTGCCACGCCCGGTCAAGGAGCTCAAAGGCTTCAGCAAGAACTTCATACCTAAAGGCGGAAGCGTCAGGGTCGAGGTAGTGCTGGACAAGGACGCCTTCTCATTCTATGACGTGAAGTCCAAGGCCTTTGTCGTTGAACCTGGAGAGTTTACAATCTCCGTCGGCGCTTCGTCAGCGGACATAAGGCTGGAGCGTAATATCATTCTCGGTGCGTCAGGTTATTATACTCTGAACATCGAGCCGGACAGGACTAGCGTCATCAAGAATCCGCTCAACGGCTGGGTAATGTATCTCGGGCGTTCCTGGGACGAGAACTTCGGAACTGAAATAGGCTACGACCGCTGGCCGGCAGGCAAGGACGGAAAACGATATGTGAATGTAGCTGACTACTGCGGTACAGCATATATCCGAACCAGCTGGGCCTCGATGGAGCCTGAGGAAGGTAAGTATTTCTGGAATGACGAATCTTCAAGACTCAACAGACTCCTTAAAGAGGTTAGGCGCAGAGGAATGCGTCTGGCTTTCCGCATTGTTGTTGACGGACGAGACCAGGGGCAGAATACTCCGCAGTACGTGGTTGATGCCGGCGCGAAATGCTTTGCAAGTAAAGTCGGTGACACTGACGTATTTACCCCATACCCTGACGATACCGTGTTCCAACAGAAATACGAGAAATTCCTGACTGCGTTTGCCGAGCGTTTCAATTCTTCCGACGAAATAGACTTCATAGATGCCTACGGTTTGGGAAAATGGGGCGAGGCTCATTCGATGAAATATATGGACGAGAAAAACAAAATCCCTGTATTCGAATGGATTACAAGCCTATATTCCCGTCTGTTCACCAACATTCCGCTTGTGATGAACTACCATCGCGTGCTCGCGGCACAGACAATAGACGGATGGGAGGAAGCTCCGAATCCTGACACTGAGGGGCTGTTGGAATCGGCTATACGGAAGGGATATATACTCCGTCACGATGCGTTCGGAATGACTGCATACTATAAGGAATGGGAGCAGGATTTCGCGGAGAAATGGCGTTACCGTCTGCCAATCATATTCGAGGGAGGCTGGATTACCGGAGCGCATCACCGCTATTGGAAAGACCCGAGCGGGGCTTATCGCGAAGGACATCCTGAGGACGTTCGCAAAGGCGAAATGGAGGCGGCAGAGCAGGCTCACGTGAATATGATGGATTTCAGGGTGGGTGACGAGACAAGAAGCTGGTTCGCCAATTATGACCTCGTGCAGAAATTCGTGAGCGAAGGCGGTTACAGGCTCTATCCTTCAAGCGTGACATTGCCGTCAGAATCCAGGCAAGGAGAGAAAGTCTGCCTTTCGCAGACTTGGGAAAATCTCGGCTGGGGCTATTGCCCGAACAACATCCGTCAGTGGCACAACAGATACAAACCCGCATTCGCTCTTATGGGAGAAGACGGCAAGATTGTAAAGACGTTCGTCGATAAAATAATGGACCCGTCCGAATGGCTAAAGGGTAATCCTTGCAGCCACAGCCTTAACGTTGAACTGACCGACATTCCTTCCGGAAAATACACCTGGCTGATAGGTCTTGTCGATACGATGAAGGGAGACAGCATAGGTCTCAATATGTCCGTCGACAAAAATTCTTTGACTTCCGACGGCTGGATGAAGGTCGGAAATATCACGCTACAGTAACTTCCAGGGCCGATTGTACAAAAACAAACCCTTTTCGTATAAAAGAAAGCAATTGTTAAATCGTAACAATAGTAAATTTGCGCCGAACTAATAACTGAATATATGATTGGTCACAAATTCATAAACAATAAAATTCTCCTCGTTGCACTTGCAGTTGCGGCAATGTCGTGCTCAAAAAATTCCGGTTCAGCCGGAGGCGATGAGTCGGACGATAATGTCTCGGTGAAAATATCCCCGGACCGCACTTCCGTGTTGAGGAATCCTCTCAACGGCTGGACACTCTATATCGGCCGCAGTTGGGACGAGAACTTCTGGACGACCCAGGGGTATGACAATGTTGAGGTCGAGTCTCTCGGCACAACAGTAAAGGTCTCCGATTATGCCAGCACGGCATATCTGCGCACAACTTGGAAGGCCCTTGAACCTACTGAGGGCAATTATGTCTGGAATGACCCGGAATCGACATTCAGCAAAGTGCTCAAGTCTGTGAGAGACCGGAATATGCGTTTCGCACTCAGAATTGTGGTTGACGGACGCGACCAGGGGCAGAATACCCCGCAGTATGTGTTCGACAAGGGTTGCAAGTATTACGATGACCCTGACTATGTCGGCAAGGGACGCATTTCTCCATATCCGGACGACCCTGTTTTCCAGGAGTGCTATTCCAAGATGGTGAAAGCACTGGCGGAGAAGTTCGACGATGCTGACGTGATGGACTTCATCGATGCGTTCGGACTCGGCAAATGGGGTGAGTGTCACACACTTATCTATTACGACAATAACAACAAGGAACAGGTTTTCAACTGGATTACAAGCTTGTATTCGGAAGCCTTCAAGCACGTGGCCCTTCTGATAAATTATCACAGAATGATTGGCTCCGCCACGACAGGCGGATGGTCCGACACGGTGCCTTCTGATACTGAAAGATTGCTTGATAGCGCTGTAGAGAAAGGTTACAGCCTTCGCAACGATGCCTTCGGAATGACGAGTTACTACAAGACTTGGGAGAAGAATTATGCGAGCAAATGGAACTACAGACGTCCTATCGTTATGGAGGGCGGATGGATAACCACCGGAACTCACCGCTACTGGATTGATTCAGGCGGAAAATATCGCGAGGGGCATCCGGAGGATGTCCGCCAGGGAGAGTTTGACGCTTGCGCAGAGGCAAAAGTGAATATGATGGATATCCGTACCGGAGAGATGAAATCCTGGTTCAGCAGTGCATTCGACATTTTCGAAAGATTTATTCAGGAAGGCGGATACAGACTCTATCCGGATATCATAAGCGTTCCTCAGAAAGCGTCCAATGGTGCAAAAGTGAAGATTACGCACAGATGGGTGAATCTCGGCTGGGGTTACTGCCCGAACAACATTCCGCAGTGGGACTACAAATACAAACCTGCGTTCGCGCTCATTGACTCGAACGACAAGCCTTTGAAAGTGTTCGTTGACACGGATGCGGAGCCTTCAGAATGGATAAAGGGTTCTCCTACTCAGTACAAATTCAATGTGACGCTCAGCGATGTGCCGGCTGGTAAATACACTTGGGCTGTCGCTATCGTGGACACTACTAAGTCCGACACGTCCATCGGCCTGGAAATCTCTACCAAGAAGTCTTCACAGACTGCGGACGGTTGGACAAAAATATCAGAAATAAATATTAACTAATTAATAACAAAGATGAGACACGCTAAAACTCGGCTGATGGCAATCCTCGCGACTGCCGTATGCTTCTTATGTCTCGGTATCCCTCAGGCTTTGGCCCAGAGCGGTATCGTCAGTGGCCTTGTCAAGGATGAATCCGGAGAACCGTTGATCGGAGCCGGAGTCCTGATAAAAGGCACAACGACAGGTGAAATCACAGATATTAACGGACAATTCAAGATCAAAGCCGGACCGGATGCTGTTCTTGAGGTGTCATTCCTCGGTTTTGAGACACAGGAAGTCAAGGTTGACTCCCGCTCAAACATCGAAATTACTCTCAAGGCGGATAACCTTCTCGAAGAGACAGTGGTTATCGGTTACGGCACAGTGAAGAAGAAAGACCTCACAGGTGCGGTTGCGGCTGTGAACGGAGACAACCTCGCGGCCAAGAAGACCACGACACTTTCAACTGCTCTCCAGGGCACAATGTCCGGTGTCCTTGTGCAGAGAAATGGAAATGCGCCTGGTGCGGCCGCAAGCAGCATCAGAGTGCGCGGTATCACGACTATGGACAACTCCAACCCGCTCATCATCGTGGACGGCGTGCAGTGCAGCGACATTGACTATGTGAACTCCAACGATGTGCAGAGCGTGTCTGTCCTGAAGGACGCTTCAGCAGCCTCCATCTATGGCTCAAAGGCAGCCGCAGGTGTCATCCTCATCACAACGAAGCGTGGAGAGGCTTCCAATCTGAGTCTCAGCTACAATGGAGAGGTCGGTTGGGAAATCCCTACCACTCAGCCTGAGATGGTGGGCGTGACCCGTTTCCTCGAGATGAGCAATGAGCTTCTCTACAACGACAACAATGCAGCCGGATTCTTCCAGCTTTATACTGCTGACCAGGTGAAGAACTGGGTCAACTACAACAAGACAGATCCTAACAACTATCCTATCACGAACTGGCGCAAGCTCATTCTCAAGAACAGCGCAATGCGTCATTCGCACAATGTGTCAGTGACAGGCGGCAATAAGGCGGTGAGGACCAAGGCTTCCATCACTTATGACGACGTGGACGGTCTCTACGGCAACCGCAAATATCAGAGGTGGATGCTCAGAACGAACAACGACTTCACGATTATCCCGCAGATTCTTTCCGCATCCCTCGACCTCAACATCCGCAGGGCCAAGAATACGACTCCGAACTATGACCCGTTCGATACTATGAGAATGATGCCGGCAGTCTATGCCGCTACTTGGTCAGACGGAAGATATGCTGAGGGAAAATCAGGCTCGAACCCTTATGCTCTCGTCAATCTCGGCGGTACATACAGGGCCTGGAGTACGCAGATCGGCGGTAAGGCTTCCCTGGATCTTACTCCGGTAAAGGGTCTCAAGATTTCCGGCGTGGTTTCTCCATTCATAAACTACACGAAAGCAAAGAGATTCAAGAACGCCTGCTGGTACACTCTCGCCGACGATCCTGAGACAAGAGGAGGATATTTCGACAGCGGTACCACCTGGTCAACCAATAGTTTGTCAGAAAACAGAAACGACAGCTATACCATTACTTCACAGTTGCTTGCAAACTATAACCGTACATTCGGCAAGCACAACGTGGGCGCTATGGTCGGCTATGAGAACTATGTGATGCGCAGCGAAACTCTCGGCGCGGCACGTGACCAGTATGAACTTACAGGCTATCCTTACCTCAATATCGGACCTGAAGACTATCAGACCAACTCCGGAAACGGTACGGAATACACTTCCAACTCTGTATTCGGACGTATCACTTATGACTACGCAGGCAAATACCTCGTGCAGGCGAATGTCCGCCGTGACGGTTCTTCACGTTTCGCGAAGAGCTACAGATGGGGTACATTCCCTTCATTCTCAGCCGGTTGGGCTATCTCGGAAGAGAATTGGATGCAGTCTGCAAAACCATATCTTTCATTCTTGAAAGTGCGCGGTTCCTGGGGTAAACTCGGAAACGAGAGAATCGGTGACAACTACTTCCCGTATATGGCGTTGATGACCTTCGGCAACGCACTCTTCTACGAGAACGGTGAGACAGTTTCCAACAAGACTGCATCGCAGAGAGCGCTTGCTGTCGAGGACATTACCTGGGAAACCACAACGTCAACTGACCTCGGTCTCGACCTCGGATTCTTCAGCAACAAGCTCACTGCCAATTTCGACTGGTACTGGAAAGATACCGACGATATGCTTCTGTCCATCGAGATTCCTTATATGATGGGTTACAGCAACCCTAAGACCAATGCCGGCAAGATGGCGACCAAAGGTTTCGACTTCGAAATCGGTTGGAATGACCACGTGGGCGACTTCTCATACAGCGTGAGCGCCAACGTTTCAGACTTCACCTCCAAGATCGTGAGCCTCAACAACTCAGACATCATCAGCGGAGGCAAGATTCAGCGCGAAGGCGGATATTTCAACGAATACTACGGATACATCTGCGACGGCATCTATCAGACACAGGAGGAAGTGGAGAATTCCGCAAGACTCAACGGCTCGGTGACTGTCGGAGACCTCAAATACCGTGACATTTCCGGCCCGGACGGTGTGCCTGACGGCGTGATTTCAGCAGAGTATGACCGAGTTCCTCTCGGAAACTCACTGCCTCGCTTCCAGTATGGCGGACGTTTCAACTGCGATTGGAAAGGCATTGACTTCTCACTCGTAGTGCAGGGAATCGGCAAGCAGAATTCTTATCTCTCTGCAGCTTATGTTCAGCCTCTCCGCAACAACTATGGAAACATTCCTGCCATCATCGACGGCAAATACTGGAGTCCGTTCAATACGGACAAGGAAAACGCAAATGCGGAATACCCTAGACTTTCAAAGGTCAGCAGCGGAAACAACTACGCCACATCATCATTCTGGATTTTCAACGGCGCATACTTCCGTCTCAAGAACGTGACCCTCGGCTACACGCTCCCGAGCAGGTGGATTCAGAAGGTCAAAATGTCCAGACTTCGCGTCTATGTCAGCGCAAACGACCTTTTCTGTCTGAGCCACTATCCTAAGGGATGGGATCCTGAGATGGGCACAAGCGCATATCCTATCACGACATCCGTTCTCGCCGGACTTTCCGTCAAATTCTAAAAATTGGACTGCAATATGAAACACAATATATTGTCATTGACCGTTGCATCTATCCTGCTCGCCTCATCCTGCACTTCGATGGATATGACACCGAAGTCTCAGGGCAACAGCGAATCCTGGTACACAACGGAGACAGAACTCAATATGGCCGTCAACGAATTCTATATTCTCGGCTATTGGCAGGAGCCGCTGCAGGCATCAGAGCAGTGGACTGACAACTTCACATACAGGAACACAAACCGTGGAGAAGGCGGTTCCGTGCTTGACGGTACGCTCACCGGTCAGACCTGGTATTGCTACAATCTCTGGCAGCAGAGCTACAAGCTCATCACCCGCGCCAATTCTCTCCTCAACAATATACACAGGGCTGAGAGCGCCGGCGTAAACACAACGGTCATAGAGCGTTGCAAGGCTGAAGCCTGCTTCGCGAGGGCTTGCAAATATATGGACTTGCTGTTCTTCTACGGCGATGTTCCTTATATCGACAGATATTACACAATCACCGAGGCTGAAAATCAGCTGAAGAGGACTCCGGTCAGCGAGATTATCCCTAAGGTTTACGAAGACTTCGACTATGCGATCGAGCATCTTCCGGTGGCTTATACGCCGTCTTCATCACACGCTACAAAGGGTGCAGCTCTCGCTATGAAAGCCCGCTTCGCGATGTATATGAAGGATTATGCTATGATGGCAGAGGCTGCCAAGGCCTGCATCGACCTGAATGTATATTCTCTCGAGCCGGACTTCGCCAAACTCTTCCTGCAGAGCACCAAGGAAAATACTGAAAAGATATTCTGCATCCCGCGCTCAATCACCAGCAGCGTGATACTTGACCAGTGGTATGTTAAGAACGGTCTTCCGAGAAATGCCGGCGGATATGCGGCTGATACTCCTTCCTGGGATCTTCTGGCTTCATTCCTCTGCACTGACGGACTGCCTATCGACGAGTCTCCTCTGTTCGATCCTCACGATCCGTTCAAGAACCGTGACCCTCGCTGCACGATGACAATCGTCGAGTTCGGCACAGAGCACTGCGGATTCATCTACAATCCGTCTCCTGCGGCAAAGACTACCACAAACACCACCACAGGTGCCAGCCAGACCAACCAGGACAGCCGTATCAACAACCAGTACGCATCCTATAACGGACTTATATGGAAGAAAGGCATCGACGCAAGCTGGACCGAGAACGGACTCCAGGTTGAGAATGACTATCTGATAATGAGATATGCTGATGTACTCCTGATGTATGCCGAGGCAAAGATTGAACTTGGCGAGATCGATGAGAGCGTAGTTGACGCCATCAATCAGGTACGCGCAAGAGCTTACGGCGTAAATTCTTCTATGACAGATTCTTATCCTGCAGTTACAGGAACAGACCAGGCAACGTTGCGCAAGGCTGTCCGTATCGAGCGCCGTATGGAGTTCGCGAAAGAAGGCCGCCGTTATATGGACCTTATCCGTTGGAATCTCGCCACGAAGGCGTTGAACTCATACAACTATATCAATCTTGCGGCTAATGACTGCCTTGAGCAGGTTGTGAACAAAGGCCTGTGGTTCTGGCCTGAGACTCCTCAGATAGACGAGGACGGACTGGCTGATTTCGAGCCTATCGCCGAGAAAGGCCTGATTCAGAGAGGTGCGCAGAGAGTGTTCCCTGACAGGCAGATGCTCTGGCCTCTTCCTACTCACGACGCCGAGCTCTGCAACGGAAATCTCGAGCAGAACCCTGGATATTAGTCGGACATCCAAAACAGTTTCTGACTACGTGAACGATTGATAAAGTTCGAACACAAAAGATTGACAGTATGAAAAATATAATAGGAAATATATCTGTTCTCCTCTCAGGCGCAATGGTTCTGGGTACGGCACTTTCCTGCCAGCAGGAGATAGATAACGAATACTCAAGACACAAATTCTCCATCGAGATGACGGCGTCTTCGGAGAATATTGTCCTAGACGAAAGCAAGCCGGACGAGACTGTGCTTACAATCAGCTGGACACCGGCTGCGGAGTATGGCGACGATTACACGACAACATATCTCTATTCCGTAAGCCACACGACAAGCACGGCTTCTGCGGTGAAGGAATATGAGGATGACGGCAATTTCACCAGAAGTTACACCAACAAGGAGCTCCAGACACTTCTGACTGGCCGTTTCGGTCAGCTCACCAGCACGAAGAGCAACCTGAAATTCAGCATCAACGCCTCATTCGAAGGCCCTAGGCTGATTATCCCTGATGAGTCAAGCGTGATTGTCACGGTCAAGACCTATGGAGCAAAGCAGTTTGCTGCAGACAAAGTATGGCTCGGCGGCAGCGTGGTTTCCGAGAATATCGCACTCACTGCAAGTTCAGGCAATCCTGACGTATATGTATGGCAGGGCAATCTGAAAGCAGGACAGCTCAATTTCCCTGTGGAATACGGTGACGAGAGCAATCTCATCGTTCCTGAAGTTGAGGGCCAGACAGTTTCCGGCACAGACGCTATGGCGGCCAAGATTGTGGATGCCAAGGACGGTGGCGGTTGGAATGTGACTGCGGCTGATGCCTACAGAGTTACATTGAACTTCGCTACAAAGACTGTAACAGTCGTTCCGGTGTCATCTATTGTCGAGATTGACAAGATTTACCTTGCAGGTACATCGGTTTCAGCTGAAGATCTCGAATTTACCAAGTGCCTTGAAAGAGAAGACGGTCTGTATGCGTTCCGCGGTGAACTCAAGGCCGGCACGCTCTATATGCCTATTGAGTTTGAGGGAACACGTTCTGTGGCAATCGTGCCTAAGGAAGGCACATCAGTAAGCGATGGAGAGGCTGTGGTATTCACGCAGGTTTCCGCTTCCGGAGCTGCCGCCAAAGCTTGGAACATTCCTGCAGACGGCACATACCGTATCGTAATCGACATTGAGGCCAAGACTGTCACAATCTACTCTTCTGCGACAGACCTTGCAAACGTCAGCGTAAGCTACAACAATACTGTGGACAAGGTTAATCCTTATACACAGGATGTGACCGAGCTGTGGATGTTCGGCGGTGCGCTCGGATGGGATCACGATTCTGACCTCAAGACAGGTTTCCAGAGAAAATATATTCTCAATCAGAGTCTTGCCGATCCTGCAGTGTTCGTCTATTGCGGTGATGATATTCCTCGCAAGGCGCAGGTCGATGACAACAACAAGACCGGTGACTACAAGGGCCAGACAATCACAGGCTTTATTAAATTCCTCGTTTCAAGCATCGAGAACAACGTATGGTCTTACGGCTCAAGCGCAAGCGCCAAGAGAAATTCATACTCCGGCTATGTGGAGTGCGCTCTCGGACAGTCTTACAGTTCTGTCGGCGGTCAGGGTGACAACCGTTACGCTTACTTCATCGTTCCTGAGGGTGCGAACTGCGTGGTTGTCAAGATTGACCGCGAGGACGTAACCAAGGCTACAGTCAAGTTTGAAAAACGATAGATTATCCCTTGAGGCGAAACGGGAGGCGGAAATGCGCTTTCTGGTTTCGCCTCTTTGTAAAATTGACAACTTTCTAATATTGAGAAACTTATGAATATGGAAATAAACGGAGAGGGACAGAAATACGTCAGCCCTTCCATAGAGATAATTCAGATTGCAATGGAGGAGAGCCTATGTTCAGTAGAATCGGGAGGGGCGAATAAGGGTATCTATTGTGATCCCTATGAGGATGGTGAAGAGTTCTAAAGGAGGGAGATTATGAAGCGATTTTTTATAGCATTTTTTGCGGTTGCCGCATTGGTCGGCTGCTCAAAATCTGAAGTCAATTCGGAGGAAGGAGAGAAGGCCCCATTCACTATCTATGTCAGCGCATCGTCGGACAACGGTACTAAGACATCGTTCGATGAGAGTTCGTATGCGGTTTCTTGGGTTAAGGGTGATGCTCTAGCTGTGAGGGTTGACAATAGTGAAACTCTTTACAAGTTCGTAAATCAGACCGGTGAAGACAATGCTTTCACTTGCGATGATTTTAACCCGGGAGAAGGAGAACATACATATCAGATTCTCTACCCTTATAACGCAGATTTTCAGTTCACTATGTCCGGAGGTATAAAGACTCCTATGTACGGCACAGCAACGGCTACGGGCAGTGATGCTCCTGAAGTTGAAATGAAACAATTGTCCGCGATAATCAAAGTTACTGTCAAGAACGAGTCGGAGTCTGGAACTGCGACTCTCTCGTCCCTGCGTATCGAACGCGCTGACGGCGGTGTGCTCGGCGGTAAACATCAGATAGTTGACGGAGAGGCTGCTCCAGTGTCAGGCAGTACGGTATCATATACTGAAGTAAATAGCCAAAGCAAGAAGATTGCTGCGGGTGCCAGTGTCGATATGTATCTGCAGTGCGCTCCGTTTACAGCTAAGACTGGAACGACATTGAATATCAAATATACTGTCAACGGCAAAGAATATTCGGAGGAGAAGACATTTACCAAAGATGTTGAATTTGCAGCAGGAAAGGTGAACCGCACATCGGTTTCGTTCGCGGAGGAAGCTGACAAGAAGGTATATGTTGATTTTGGAAAGACATCAACAGCAGGCTGGAACAGTGTTACGTCTGTATCAGCAAAAGCTGTCAGTCTTCAGTATCTTGACGGCACAGATTCAGGAATTACACTTTCTGTAGGAGACGGATGGAATCTATATAGCTTCGGAGAACAGTCGGCCGGCTATGCAACGTATAATGATATACAGTACCCATATAGTGCCTGGTCGGATTCCTTTGTGTTTGATGGGGCCGGAGAGAAAACAATAACATTCTCAGGCCTGGATTTGGGGAAATCATATAAATTTACAATAGCTGCATTCCGTTGGGGAGGGACATCGACAGCGCGGGCTACAAATTACTGGTTGGTAGGGGCTTCCACCACGGAAACGAAAAAGGTATATCAAGGGACAAAGATTGATGGGAGTGATTCACTGACAAAGAATATTGAAGATCACTTCGCTGTCTTTGAAAACGTAACTCCTGATGTTGAAGGAAATGTGGTGCTTAATGCGACGGCGGAAATCACGACGGTTGCTCAGGGCGCTCTTATCTCCGCAATCGTGATAGAGGTTGCTGAATAGCCTGATTTGTGGCTTCCACCGCAGCGGCGGTTTTACTAGCAGACTTATTGACAAATCAGCAGGAATAAACTTCCTGTAAATTGGAGAAGAATTACTTAAATAGCTTCAAAATCGGAAATGAAGAATTTAACACGGATATTTTTCGCGATGGCCCTGTCTCTTGCTGTAGTTTCCTGCAGCAAGGGGCAGTCAGCCGATAACGGGGGCGAAAACGACGGCAAGGTTGTGAACTTTTCGCCGGACAGAAATGTAGTGCGTTCCAATCCGCTTTGCGGCTGGGTGCTTTATGCCGGCCTCGGAAGCGAACTGGCGGATTTCTGGGAAAGATACGATGATTTCCAGACCTCTGCCGGCAATATCTGCGTGACAGATTATGCCAGGACATTGCTAATCCGCACCACCTGGGGCCAGTTGAACCCTGAAGAAGGCGTCTATATCTGGCAGGACGGCTGCAATACCGTGTACGCGCAGCGCTACCGCAGGCTGGTGTCAGAGGCCAGAAAACGCAATATGCGCATAGGCTACGGCTTCAGCATTGACAGCCGCGATAAGCACGAGTTCTGTACTCCGCTTTATGTGCGCGACAAAGGTGCCGCCGGCTATGCCACGAAAACCGGTTCGATGGAAGTGTGGTCTCCGTATCCGGATGATCCTGTGTTCCAGCAGTGCTATGAGCAATTCATCCACGATTTTGCGCAGCATATCAACAATCCGGATTCTACCGAGTTTGTTCACGGAGTAGGCATCGGCAAATGGGGAGAGTACCACAGCTGCATCTATTCAACCGGTGACAATACTCCGAAGAAGCCTGTATTTGAATGGGTTACGTCATTGTTTGCAAAAGAGTTTACCAAGATTCCGATATTCATAAACTATCATCGCTCTATCGGTTCAACTGAGGGTAGCGGTACAGACCCGGATTCCGAGGGAATGATAGATTCCGCTGTGAAGAAAGGTTTCGGAATAGGAAGCGGCGCATTCGGAATGAAGACCTATTATGGCACTTGGGAGAAGAATATTGCTGCGAAATACCGCTATCAGGTTCCTCTGATTGCAGAAGGCGGATGGGTGAAAGCTTCACACGGAGATGCGCCTATGCGTTGGGATACAGAGAAATACAAAGACTGGGCTGATGTCCGCAAGGGCGAGTTCGATATGGCGCGAGAGGCTTGCGCAAGTATGATGGACCTCCGCTACAACGACAGCGTGGCTATGAGCGAGGCGTGGTCGTGGCTCAACGAGGCGTATGACTACTTCATCCAGTTCATCCAGGACGGAAATTATAGAGTTTATCCTTCCAAAGTAACTGTGCCTGAGAATGTTACCAATGGTTCTACGGTCAAGTTGCATCATCGCTGGACAAATCTCGGATATGCTTATTGTCCGACCAACTTCAGGCCGTTCGTGGATAAATACAAGGTGGCGTTTGCGCTTCTGGACAAGAGCACCGGCGCTCCGGTGAAGATGTTCTACGACGAGAATGCAGAACCGAGCAAATGGATAAAGGGTACGCCTGTCGATTATGACTTCTCCGTCAAGGTTGAGGATGTTCCTGTCGGAAGTTATACTTGGGGAATCGGTATTGTGGACGACGCTTCGGCCGACAAGAAGATAGGCATATTCACCTCAGCCAAAGCGAATTATACCGACGGAGGCTGGCTCAAGATTGCGGATGTTACAGTAAAATAAAACTTACTGAATATCAACAGTCCAAAGCTGTTCGATTGATGCGGAAATGGTCTGTTGAATAAAACATAAGCAACTTCTTTGTAAATTTATAATTTGAAGCCCGTGTGTGAACTTCCTGGCGGATGCGTGCAGGGGCTTCTGATAATAAAAACACTGACTGATAATGAGACTTTCAAAGATTTTTGCCAAGGCGGTTCTTGTTGCAATTCTGGCACTTTCAAACTTGTCGTTATGGGGCGCGGCTCCAGGTAAAGTCACTGCTGACGTGCAGTCCGACAAGGATACAGTGACGCTGCGTATTCTCGCCATAGGAAACAGCTTCTCACAGGATGCGGTAGAACAGTATCTGTATGAGCTGTTTGCTGCGGACGGACAGAAAGTCATTATCGGTAACCTCTACATCGGCGGATGCTCCCTCGAAAGACATTGGGGCAATGTCCAGAACGGAACAAAGGACTACTATTACCGCAAGATACAGAACGGAAAGAAGACCGAGGTGGCTAAAACCACCCTTGAATATGGCCTGCAAGATGAAAAATGGGATATAATAAGTCTGCAGCAGGCGAGCGGGGCGTCCGGCAAGTATGAAACTTACAATCCGTACCTGCCGTCGCTGATTTCTTATCTGCGTGAAAATGCGCCAAAGAAAGACTTCAAGCTGGCGTGGCATCAGACTTGGTCGTATGCGGAAGGTTCTGATCACAAGGCTTTTGCAAACTACGGCAAGAATCAGATGACGATGTACAATGCAATCGTGGATTGCGTGAAAAATCTTTTGAAAGACAACGCGTTCGACATTCTCATTCCTTCCGGAACCGCAATTCAGAATGCCAGGACCTCATATCTTGGGGATTCTTTCAACCGTGACGGTTATCACCTCAACATAAATTATGGGCGATACACGGCTGCCTGCACCTGGTACGAAGCAATATCCGGCAAGACTGCAATCGGGAACAGTTATGCTCCCGCCAAGGTGGAAGAGAATGAGAAAAGAGTTGCACAGACGTCCGCTCATCTCGCCGTTAAAAACCCTTATTCGGTGACAGAGATGACAGAATTCAGACTCTGTCCGTATTGCCATTGATATTCAGCACTATGGAACGGAACTGTCACTTTCGCACATATTGTCTCAAACTGGCGGCAACCGTTGCCACGGTATTCATTTCCGCGTCTTCTGCAAACGCTATCAATATCCAGAGCTACCGTTTCCATCAGATGCCCGAAACCTCATATTACGGAGGTATCAACAGCATAGCCAAGGACAGCATAGGCAGAATGTGGTTCAGCGGAACGGATGCCCTATATATGTTCAACGGGCGGACGTTCAAAAATATAGTCGTTCCGAATCCGCGTCCGGAAGTGGCTGTGGATTTCAGGGCAATCAAAGTCGGCAGCGACGGAAAGCTGTTTGTCGCGACCAATGTGGGGCTGTTCTTGTTCGACTATCCGACAGAAGCGATGGTTCAGAGGCGGCTTGGAGACATCTCCGCGATAGATTCTGACTCGGACGGGCAGATATGGGTGCTTGCCGGCAGGAGTCTTTTCCTGATTGCAGATGAGGGCGAGGACCGCCAGTGGGCACTGCCTGAAGGATGCGAGCGGGGAGAAATAACGCTTGCCTGCTCAGGCAATTCAGTTTACGTGGGAAATGCCGGCCGGCTTTATGTCTTTGATACAAAAACATTTGCATGGTCATTAAAGTCGGACTTCAACAATCCTAACATCCAGTTCTCGGATGTGCTTGATACTGAGAGCGGAATTTATGTGCTGACTCTTAAGGACGGCCTGTACGAATGTGATGAGTCCGGCACGGTTACAAGGTCATATCGGTTGCCTCAGGGATTTGATAAATCCAGCACAGCAAAAGAACTTTTCCTCGACGAGAAAGGCGTAATATGGGTGGCTACGCAGTCCGGCCTTCAGTTGATAGAGCCGACGACAGGCGAGTCTTATATGCTGACTGCCAATCTGTTCGATTCCTTTGCACTTCCGAATAATTCTGTATGGTCAATATATCCGGATCCCGACGGAGGAGTGTGGGTAGGCACATACGGCGGCAAGTTGGCATATCTTTCATTTTCGGACAATGATATCCGCAGCGTGCATCCGACTCCCGGCGGTCTCAGCCATCCTATCGTAAGTTCGTTTGCCGAAGACAATGACGGCAACCTGTGGGTGGGCACTGAAGGCGGCGGAATCTCTATATGGGACAGGAGTACGGGAAACTTCTCGGTGTTGCGTCAGGAAGACGGCAACTCTCTCAATTCCAATATGATAAAGAGACTGGTCTGCGACGGGGAGTATATGTGGATAGCCGCTTTCAACGGTGGCATAATGAGAAAGAATCTCCGCACCGGCAAGCTTGAAGACCTGAGAATCCTCAATCAGACCACGGGGCGTCCGCTTGCGGTTTATGACTTTGCAAAGGAACGCAACGGTATATGGATTGCCGATCCGGATGCTGAACTGATGTTTTGGGACGGCCAGAAGACGGAGAATGTTATTTTCTACGAAGCTGACGGCAAGAAAATCAGGATGAGAGTTGAGGGGCTTTTCCATAGAAGCCCTGACGAGTTGATGCTGGTGACACATTCCGGCGTGCACGTGATGGATGTTGCGACAAGAAGACTGGTTGGCCATTATAAGATACCTGGCAATACGTATGCGGCCAACAATTTGTGCAGCTGGTGCCGCACTTCCACTTCCGAATTGTGGTTCGGAACACGTGGGGCCGGCGTCAACAGACTCGATGCGCAGGGGAATTATACCAATCTGAACAGTTCCGATGACGGATTGTTTACGGGAAGGACCGTTTTCGGGATTCTTGAGGATAAAGTTTCCAAGAATGTCTGGTTCAGCACGGACGCGGGCCTTTTCTGCTATGACGCAAAGGACGGAAAGATAGTTCACTCGGATATTGACGAAACCATACGGTGCGGCGCTTATTATGTCCGTTCCTGCTTCTGCACCTCCAATTCGGAAATGCTGTTCGGAGGCACTGACGGCTTCATTATGTTCAATCCCGAGAACTTCAAGCAGAATCCGCAGAGACCTAGAGTCTATTTCACCGATATGAAGATAAATGACATGAATCTGAGCCTGTCGGATAAGGATTCGCCTGTCAGGCAGGCGGTTTCCACGTTGAACGGAAAGGCGGGCAGAAAATATGAGATAAACCTTTCACATCGTCAGGCTAACTTCGAAATAGGCTTTGCTTCAAATAGTTACCTTGAGCCACAGCGCAACCGCTACTCCTACAGGATGCGCGGAGTTTCCGACAATTGGATTGAACTTCCGGCCGGGCAGCAGAATGTGCGTTTCGTGAATCTCGCTCCGGGCAGGTATCGTTTTGAAATACGTTGCGCGAACAGCGACGGCGTCCTGGGCGACAAGGTCAGTTCACTGTCATTCAGACTGCATCCGTCACCGTTCCTTTCCCCATTTGCATACACCGTTTACATAATTCTGGCATTGCTGGCAGTGTTCCTTACCTGGGTTTATATGACCCACAAGAAGATGTTGGAGAAGAGTCTCGAAGTGGAGAAAGAGAAGGAAAAGAATCTCAGGGAGTTAACCCAGGCTAGGATAAACTTCTTTACGAACATTTCTCACGACTTGAAGACGCCACTGACCCTCGTGGTCGATCCTCTCAAGCAGCTGGAGAAGACATTGCCGGAGGACGCTCCTTCACGGAAGTATGTAGACGCCATCGGACACAACGTGGTCAGAATCCAGCGAATGATAGGTGAACTTCTGAAATTCAGGCAGATAGAGACGCTTAAACTGCCTATGGACTTGAAGTCCGGCGACATTGTCAAGTTCGTTGACAGTATTTTCTCGCTCTTCGAGTTCTATGCTTCGTCCCGTCATATCGAGACGGAATTCATATCGTCCCTCGACAGTTATATGACCCGTTTCGACTACGATGTGATAGAGAAAGTCTTTACGAACCTGATATCCAATGCGGTGAAATATACCACGGAGAACGGATATGTCAACGTCCGTGTTTCACTTGCATCCGCACCGGACGGCAGACAGGAATCTGGTGTGGACTGGCTTTCATTCTCGGTGACCAACAGCGGCTCTGAAATATCCAAAGACAGATTCGAGACAATCTTCGAGCCGTTCAACAATGCCGGAGGAAAGGCAAGCACCTGTTTCGAGAGCCATACTGGGCTTGGTCTGGCAATCGTGAAAGAGCTCGTGAATGATATGAAGGGAACCATCTCGGTGTCTTCTGCTGATTCAACTGTTTCATTTACAGTGCTGTTGCCGTTCGTTCACTGTGCGGACGCCGTGGCGGACGAATCGGCTGTGGAGACAGAAGGTACCGCTTATGAGTATGCTGCATCCGAGATTGACAACTTGATTTATGACATCAACCAGCGTGAGCACGTTGAGGAAAAGCGTGGCCGCAAGCAATATGATGTCCTTGTCATTGAGGACGATGCCGAACTCAGGAATTATCTTGAGCAGCGTTTGTCGCAGGCATACAACGTATATACTGCAATGAACGGCAGTGACGGAATCGCCAAGGTTGAGAAGATAATGCCTCATATAGTTGTCACTGACTTGGTTATGCCGGAAATGGACGGATTTGAAGTGTGCCGTCGCATAAGGGAGGACATAAGCACGTCCCATATCCCGGTGATAATGCTTTCCGCAGCAGGAGAGAATAAGAATGCGCAGATAGATGCTCTTGAATACGGAGCCAATGTGTTCATAGACAAGCCGGTGGACATTGATTTTCTTCTGAAACAGATTGACAGTCTGATTCGCAGTCAGAATAAGTTGAAGGAGATATACAGCAAGAAATTCGTGGCTGAGCCGTCCAAGATAGCCATATCTTCAGTGGATGAGGACCTTATAAGGAAGGCTGTTTCCTTTATCGAGAAAAATTTCGAGAACGAGAATTACGGCGTGGACGACTTCGTGTCGGATATGGCGATAGGCAGGACCCGGCTTTATCAGAAGATAACGGACCTTACCGGAATGTCCATCAAAGAGTTCATTCTGGACATAAGGCTAAAACGGGCCAGCCAATTGCTCAAGGAATCCGAATATACAGTCGCCGAAATCTCGACAATGACCGGCTTTGCAAACCCTAAGTATTTCAGTGTCTGCTTCAAACGCCATTTCGGGCAGACTCCTACGGAGTTCAAGGCCAACTCTGATGCGAAGTAAGATGCTGTTTGATGCTGAAATGTCTTTGAAATTTTTAGAAATATGAACCCGAAATATATATTTACAACACTCTGTATGGCGTTTGCCGCATTCTCGTGGCAGACATCTCTTGCCAGGACATCTGATGCTCAAAACGGAAAATCTATAGTGCTCGTTGAGGCGGAAAGTTTTGCGAATAAGGGCGGATGGTCTGTGGACCAGCAGTTTATGGACCAGATGGGCTCTCCGTATATGCTTGCGCACGGCATCGGAGTGCCTGTAGAGGACGCGACTACCGAAATAGAACTGGACAAAGGCTTATGGAATGTCTGGGTCAGGACATATAACTGGACATCTCCCTGGACCTCGAAAGAAGGCCCGGGCGCATTCACGGTGTCCGTCGGAGGCAAGATGTTGAAAACCACGCTCGGCACATCCGGCAACAGTTGGGAGTGGCAATACGCCGGAAACGTGAAGGTGCGTGGCGGAAAGACGGAGTTGAGGCTTCACGACCTTACCGGCTTTGACGGCCGTTGTGACGCAGTTCTGCTTTCAAAAGAGTCTTCGCTGGAGTTGCCGTCAGGGGTGTTTGAACAGCGTGCGTTCAGAGCGGGAATAACGGGAGAACCGGCGATGAACAAGGCTTCTTATGACTTCGTGGTCGTTGGCGGAGGCATCGCAGGAATGTGTGCTGCTGTTTCTGCGGCGCGTAACGGGCTTTCCGTGGCGTTGGTCAATGACAGGCCTGTTCTTGGCGGTAACAATAGTTCGGAAATTCGTGTGCATCTCGGCGGAAGCATAGAACTCGGCCCTAACGAAGGCCTGGGCAGAATGATACGTGAGTTCGGGCACTCCAAGAAAGGCAACGCCGGTCCGGCATCGAACTATGAAGATGACAAGAAACAGCAATTTGTTGACAATGAGGAGAATGTGAAGCTGTACGCGCCATTCCACGCGATTGCTGTAAAAAAGGACGGAGACAAGATTGTGTCTGTCACAGTCAAACATATCGAGACAGGAGAAGAAATAGAGCTGTCAGCTCCGTTGTTTGCGGATTGCACCGGGGACGGAACTGTCGGCTATCTCGCAGGCGCGGACTGGACCCAGGGCCGGGAGAGCAGGGAAGAATATGGCGAATCGCTGGCGCAAGAGACTGCCGACAATATGGTGATGGGCGCATCTGTGCAGTGGTACAGCAAGGATTGCGGTGTTCCGACATCTTTTCCGGAGTTCTCCTATGGCCTGGAAATCAATGCCGGTAACTGTGAACGTGTGACAATGGGCGAGTGGACTTGGGAAACCGGAATGAACCGGGACCAAGTTCTTGAGGCTGAGCGCGTACGAGATTACGGCCTGCTTGTGGTTTATTCAAACTGGAGTTATCTCAAGAATCATTCTGGTGACAGCAAGTTCGCTGACAGAAGTCTTGACTGGGTGGCTTATGTGGCCGGAAAGCGTGAGTCGCGCAGATTGCTCGGCGACTATGTGCTGACACAGAAAGATATTGACGGAAATATACAGCACGAAGACGCTTCATTCACAACAACTTGGAGCATAGACCTGCACTTCCCGGACGCAACCAATTCTGCAAGATTTCCCGGAAACGAATTCAAGTCTGCGACCGTGCATAACTGGATATATCCTTATGCGGTGCCGTATCGTTGCCTCTATTCACGCAATGTGGGCAATCTCTTTATGGCGGGACGCGACATAAGTTGCTCCCACGTGGCGCTTGGAACTGTCCGCGTTATGAGAACGACAGGAATGATGGGCGAAGTCGTGGGCTTGGCTTCCGCTATATGCAAAGAGTACGGTTGCTCACCTAGAGATGTGTATGAAAAACACCTTGACGAACTGAAGGCCAAGATGAAAGAGGGTGCAGGTCGCAGGGATGTTCCGCTTTCTGACCAGCATTTCAATGAACAGAACCGTCTGCTGACCTCACCTGCAGACGAAAATCCGGGCCGTGAAACTGTGCCTACCAGAGAGTTTCTCGAATGTCGGGCTTATCTGGAATCGGATACTTTGCATTTGTGCAACTCCAAGATAGAACGGACTTTCCTGTGGAACGGCGGTGACCTTATAAATCTGGGAATGACCGATTTGCAGACCGGCCGCAAGTTCATGAACAAAGGAAGCGAACCTTCTTTTGTTGTGACGGCAGCTCCGGCAAAGGCTGCAGACGGCTGTCTGTCAACAAAATGGGTAGTCTCAGACGGTATTCATCCCGACCATCTGGAAGCAGAGATTACATATTCTCTCGGACAGACCCGAGTCAAGAGAGTGTTTCGCATATACAGCGGCTGTCCGGCGATTGCCTGCGACAATTATGTGTGCGGGGCGGATTCTGCCGTCGAAAAAGAAAACGGTAATTCCGCTGACAACAAGAATATCGAATCCACGGCTGATATGCGCCAGAAGAAATCCCGCTCACCATATCTGGAAAAATTGTCGTTGGACGGGGTTCATTGGCAGGTAAAGGCTGTCGAATTCTTCGACGTGACTGACTGGAACAACAACCTTGTCGCAGAAAGAGACTTTATCCCATATCGCCGCCAGGGTTATCGTGGTAATCTCCTTTTCGCGCGCGACGGAAGGGACGGCAACGGATTTTTCTTCCTCAAAGAGGCCCCTTGCTCTAATGTCCAGCTCGGTTATCCGGGATCTGATTTCGTCTGCGAATTCGGCAATTTCACGGTGACAGGAGTAGGCGCACCTGAGACTGAATTGAAGTCTCCGGAATGGATTAAGCTGTATTCCTGCGTTACAGGAGTGTTCTCTCAGGGTGAACTGTCTCCGCTTGCAGCATTGCGTGCTTATCAGAAAAATGTCCGTCAGCATAAGTCCGACAGGGACGAAATGATTATGATGAATACCTGGGGCGACCGCAGTCAGGATTCCAAAGTCAATGAGAAATTCTGTCTTGAGGAGCTGGAAAAGGCCGCGCGGCTGGGTATAACGTATTTCCAGATTGACGACGGCTGGCAGGAGGGCAAAAGCCCGAATTCCGCTGTAGCGAAGGGCTCGTTCAAGAATATCTGGGATAATCCGCTCTATTGGACGCCGGCAAAGGACAAATATCCTTCAGGGCTGACTCCGGTGGTCAACAAGGCCAAGGAGCTGGGGATAAAACTCGGCTTGTGGTTCAATCCTAGCGTACAGAATGACTTTGCGGATTGGGAAAAGGACGCAGACGCGATAGTGAAACTGTATCAGGAATATGGTATCTGCATTTACAAAATCGACGGCTTGTCCATCCCGACGAAGAAAGCGGAAATGAATCTCCGCAAGTTCTTCGGCTCCGTGTTGGAGCGCACTGACAACAAGGTTGTATTCAATCTTGACGTGACGGCAGGGCGACGCGGCGGCTATCATTATTTCAATGACCTCGGAAATATTTTCCTTGAGAACCGCTATACCGATTGGGGCAACTATTATCCTTATCAGACATTGCGCAACTTGTGGCAATTAAGCAAATATGTGCTTGCGGAATGTCTCCAAGTGGAATTCCTGAACAAATGGCGCAACGACGGGAAATATCCTGATGACCCGTTCGCCCCGTCAAAATATTCTTTCGATTATATCTTCGCCACATCTATGGTTGGCCAGCCGTTGGCTTGGATGGAGGCCTCCAATCTTCCTGATGAAGCATACAGCGTGTCATCATTACTGAAGGCATACAGCCGCGAGATGGCGAATTTCCATAAAGGGTGCATTTTGCCGATAGGAGAAGAGCCGTCAGGCAGGTCCTGGACCGGATTCCAGTCCATTTCGCAGGGTGGCAGGAAGGGATATTTCATAGTCTATCGGGAACTCAATGACAGACAGTCGGCATCCTTGAAGACTTGGCTTGAGTCAGGCGTTAAGATTCGCCTCGAGAGAATTCTTGGAGACGGCGAGAGTTTCGAGGCAGTCTCGGACGAAAATGGCGCAGTGAAGTTCTCGCTTCCGGCGGAAAACAGATTTACAATGTATAAATACGAAATTATAAAATAATGAACACTAGACATTTACTAACTGCTGTCGCGGCGCTTTTCGCCTGCTCTATAATTTATGCTGAGCCGCAAGCCTCTGAACTTGAGATGGATTTGGCGAAATACGGTGAGCCGAACCTTATGACAAACGTTTATGGTCGTGACCTTCAGTCTCTTAACGGAAAATGGTCTGCGATTATAGACCTCTATGACAAAGGAAGGGACAAGAAAGTCTGGGAAGATAGAAAGGCTCAGTCTGACACTGAATTCTTTGAGTATTCATTCGACGGCGGGCTTCAGCTGAATGTTCCGGGAGATTTCAACAGCCAGATTCCTCAACTGCAATATTATGAGGGCACAGTATGGTATGCGCGTCATTTTAACGCGTCCAAGCCGACCGGTGGGGAGAGGCTGTTTCTCTATTTCGGTGCGGTAAGTTACAGATGTACAGTATGGCTCAACGGCAAGGAAATAGGCAGCCACGAAGGCGGGTTCACTCCGTTCCAGTTTGAAGTCACTGACAATGTTGTGGACGGAGACAATTTCATAACGGTCGAGGTTAACAACCGCAGGACTGTGGATGCCATTCCGGCAATGTCGTTTGACTGGTGGAATTATGGCGGCATAACTCGAGATGTTTTCCTTGTCAAGACTCCGGAGTTGTACATCAAGGATTATATGATTCAGTTGGATCCGCATTCCGCTTCGACGATAAACGCCTCTGTGAAAATGTCCGGTAAGGTTCCGGCAGGCTCAACTGTCGAGGTCTCGATTCCGGAGTTGAAAGTCAACGCGAAAATATCGCTCTCTGAAGATGGTGATGGCTGTACGTCGTTTAAGGTCAAGGGCTTGCAGAGATGGTCGCCGGATTCTCCAAAGACATATCAGGTGTCGGTGTCTTATTCCGGAGCGGACAACAACGCTTCAACCATTTCAGAGAATGTCGGCTTCCGAAACATCAGCGTGGACGGCACTCGCATTCTCATAAACGGAAAACCTGAATTTATGCGTTGCGTTTCTTTCCATGAGGAGATACCTCAGAGGATGGGGCGCGCGTTCTCGGAGTCGGATGCTTATATGCTTTTGTCTGAGGCTAAAGCTTTGGGTGCCAATATGGTGCGGCTTGCGCATTATCCGCAGAACGAGCACACTGTAAGGCTCGCAGAGAAACTGGGAATCGTATTGTGGGAGGAGATTCCCGTATGGCAGGAGATAGATTTCGGCAATCCGGAGACAATGGACAAGGCGCTGAAGATGTATTCGGAAATGATTTTCAGGGATAAGAACCGCTGTGCCGTAGGCTTCTGGGGCGTGGCTAATGAAACTCGTCCGTCTCCATCGCGCAATGCCTTTCTGCGCAGAGAACTGGCGCTCGGCAGAAGTCTTGACTCGACAAGACTTTACACGGCGGCATTCGACAATGTGCACTACCGCAAAGAGTTCGGCGAATTCCGTATTGACGATGAATTTACGAAGGATCTCGACGTGGTCTCATTCAATAAATATATGGGCTGGTACACGCCTTGGCCGGCGGAGCCTTCTATGTGCAGATGGAATGTTGTCCCGGACAAGCCTGTGATTATCTCGGAATTCGGTTGTGAGGCGCTTTACGGGCAGACAGGAAATGAGCATCAGGCAAGTTCGTGGAGTGAGGATTTCCAGGCGGACCAATATCTCAAGAATCTGGAGATGTTCGCGCAGATTCCGAATCTTGCCGGCATTTCGCCGTGGATTCTGTTTGATTTCAGGTCTCCATACCGTTTCCATCCTGACCAGGACGGCTGGAACAGAAAGGGACTGGTGTCAGACCAGGGACAAAGGAAGAAGGCGTGGTATATCATCCACGACTACTATGCGAAGAAGGCGGAGGAATATAGAAAAATGAAGTAATATGAATCTGAAATATACATTCTTGTCGATATTGGGATTGTCCTGCGGGGTGGCGTTGGCCGGATTTGCGGCCTCTGTATCGGATGCTTCAGAATTGAATGTGGAATCTCTTGATTCGGTCATTCCCGAACAGAATCCGAGAGGCTTTATTACCAATTCATCTGCGGTTGCCGTTGCGTTTAACACCTCGAAACCCCGGGATGACGATTCAACTGTTGGGGCGCCTGATAACTTGAAAACGCGAAAGAACGTTTCGGTTGCTGAAATCCCGACATATAAGAATTTGGCAGCACCTGTAGAGTCCCGCGTTGAGGACCTTCTCGTACGGATGACGCAGGAAGAGAAGATTCTGCAGCTGAGCCAATACACTCTCGGGCGCAATACGGTAGAGAATAACTTGCGCGAGATGGTTGGCCAGGTGCCTGCGGAAACAGGCTCAGTGATATATTTCTCGGACGATGCTGAACTCAGGAACGCGATGCAGAAACGCTGTATGGAGGAATCCCGCCTTGGCATTCCTATGCTGTTCGGGCACGACGTCATCCACGGCTATAGGACCATAGCGCCTGTTCCGCTCGCCCAGGCAGCGTCCTGGAATCCGGAGTTGGTGCAGAAAGTATGCTCGGATGCCGCCGCAGAGGCTTCTGCCTGCGGAGTTGACTGGACATTCTCTCCGATGCTCGATGTAGCACGCGATCCGAGATGGGGAAGGGTGATGGAAGGTTATGGTGAAGACGTTTACTTGACTTCTGTAATGGGACAGGCAGCCGTCAGAGGCTATCAGGGCGATGATCTTGCGGCAAGAGGCAATATAGCAGCGTGCCTGAAGCATTTTGTCGGATATGCCGCTTCGGAGGCAGGACGCGACTATGTTTATACGGAAATATCCGACCAGACTCTCTGGGATACTTATCTGCCGCCGTTCAAGGCAGGTGTGGATGCCGGTGCTGTGACAGTGATGAGCGCATTCAACACAATCAGCGGTATCCCGGCTTCGGCAAACAGTTATACGATGTCGGAAGTCCTCAGAAATATGTGGGGCTTTGACGGCTTTGTGGTGTCTGACTGGGATGCCGTGATACAGCTTTGCAATCAGGGATTTGCTGAAACGGGTAAGGATGCGGCGGCTTTGGCTATAAACGCCGGGGTGGATATGGATATGATGGACAATCTGTACCGTAAGCACTTGCCTCAGCTTCTGGATGAGGGCAGAGTGAGTCAGGAAACACTTGATGAATGTGTAAGACGCATATTGCGTGTGAAATTCGAGCTCGGCCTTTTTGAGAATCCATATACCGAGGTCAAGAACTCGGATGAGATATATCTTCAGCCGTCCGCGCTTTCCGATGCGGAACAGATGGCGCAGGAGTCAATGGTTCTGCTGAAAAATGCCGGTTCGCTTTTGCCATTGGATAAAAACAAGCATATTGCGCTCATCGGCCCTCTTGCTGATACCCAATCCGAACTCATAGGCAACTGGAGAGCCCGTGGAAGGGCTGAAGAGGTCGTTTCCATATTGAAAGGAATGACTGCCGAGTTCGGGAGTGATGCCCTGTCTTATGCTCACGGATGCGATTTCGAGGCTGTGGATTCCGATATGCTGGCTGAGGCTCTCGATGTCGTCAGCAAGTCTGATGTCGTGGTTCTTTGCCTTGGCGAAATGTCCAGATGGAGCGGTGAGAACTGTTCCCGCTCGTCCATTGCGCTTCCTGAAGTGCAGGAGAATCTGCTTAGAGAGATAAAGGCTGCCGGTAAACCTGTGGTTGTGCTTGTCGCAAGCGGGCGACCTGTGGACTTGAGCAGAATAGAGCCTCTTGCCGATGCCATTGTAGAGATATGGATGCCGGGAACGACTGCAGGCAATGCTGTGGCTGGAATCCTGAGCGGGAAATATAACCCTTCCGGCCGTCTTCCAATGACATTCCCATACACTACAGGGCAGATTCCGATTTACTATAATCGCCGTAACAGTGCAAGACGGGGGACGCAGGGCCTTTACAAAGACATTCAGAGCGAGCCGCTGTATAAATTCGGCTACGGCTTGAGTTACACCGAGTTCGAGTATTCACCGGTGACATTGTCTTCCGGCAACGTGACTGCGGATGGAACTTTAACTGCAAGTGTGACGGTGACAAACAAAGGTTCACGCGACGGCAAGGAGACTGTGCAGTGGTATATCTGCGACCCTTATTGCTCAATCGCAAGGCCTGTCCGCGAACTTAAGCATTTCGAAAAGGCGTTCATAAAAGCCGGAGAATCAAAGACTTTTACTTTTGAAATAAACCCGCGGCGAGACCTTGCTTTTGTTGACAGAACAGGCAAGCCTTTGCTGGAGAAAGGTGGTTTCAAAGTTTATGTCGGGGATAAGGAGGCTGAATTCAATCTTATTGACGGACAGTCGTTTGAGAGACGTGAAGTGGCTCTGACAGACGGATGGAAATTTCACTTGGGCGAGGCTGAAGGATGCACTTCTGCAGGATTTGACGACTCGGAATGGGCTTCTGTGACAGTGCCTCACGACTGGGCGATTACCGGACCGTTCAGCATTGACAACGACCTTCAGAATGTGCAGGTTACGCAGAATTTCGAGACTAAAGCATCCTTGAAGACAGGTCGTACCGGAGGACTCCCGTATGTCGGTGTCGGATGGTACAGGCGCGAGTTGCCGGCTTATGACGGCAGCAATGTCACGTTGCTATTCGATGGTGCTATGAGCGAGGCGCAGGTCTATGTGAATGGCGAAAAGGTCTGTTTCTGGCCTTACGGGTACAGTTCATTTTCTTGCGACATAACGCCGTATCTAAAGAAAGACGGCGGTGCTAACTCCTTGGCAGTCAGGCTTGAGAATCTTCCATTCTCGTCCAGATGGTATCCCGGAGCCGGTCTATACCGCAATGTGCATCTGATATCTACTTCTCCGCGTGCGCATATCCCTGTATGGGGAACATTTGCGACGACATCTAATGTGACATCCGAGTCGGCTTCCGTTTCGTTGGATATCTCGATTGAAGGGGCTTCGGAGGGCGATGTCGTAGAATATTCAACCTGCATTTATTCGCCTGAAGGAAAGATTGTGGCGTCGGAGAATACCAGTGTCGCATATCACAAAGGTGTTGCCCATTCGCAGCACTTTTTTTTGAATAATCCTGCGCTGTGGTCGCCTGAGTCACCTTCGCTTTATAAAGCCGTTACCGAAATTAAGATGGCAGGCATCAGTTGCGATAAATACGAAACTGTGTTCGGTGTGCGTTCTATCGAATTTGTGCCGGATAAGGGATTCTATCTCAATGGAAAGCATTGCAAATTCAAGGGAGTCTGCAATCATCACGATCTGGGGCCTCTAGGTGCGGCCATAAGTGTGCCGGCGTTGAGGCATCAGCTTACGCTCCTTAAAGATATGGGTTGCAATGCAATACGCACTTCCCACAATATACCTGCGCCGGAATTGGTCCGGCTGTGCGATGAGATGGGCTTTATGATGATGATAGAGCCGTTTGACGAATGGGATGAGGCGAAATGCCGTAACGGTTATCATAGGTTCTTTGATGAATGGGCGGAGAAGGATATGGTGAATATGATCAGGTGCTATCGCAATTCTCCGAGCGTGGTTATGTGGAGCATCGGGAACGAAGTTCCGAGTCAGAATCTGGTCTCCGGATGCAAGACGGCGGCGTGGCTACAGAGTATATGCCATAGAGAAGACCCTACCAGGCCGGTGACTTGCGGAATGGACCAGGTGAGCGATGTGCTGTCGAACGGATTTGCCGCTGTGCTGGATATCCCCGGCATCAATTACCGCACATTCAGATATGGCGAATGTTATGAGAAGTTGCCTCAGGGCTTTGTGCTTGGGTCGGAGACAGCCTCAACGGTGAGCTCCAGGGGAGTGTATCATTTTCCGGTAGAGAAAGAGTTCAGTGTGCTGCACGATGACCATCAATGCTCAAGTTATGATATGGCTTCCTGCAAATGGTCCAACATTCCGGATGTGGATTTCGCGCTCTCGGATGATTATCCGTGGGTGCTCGGACAGTTCGCGTGGACCGGGTTTGATTATCTCGGCGAGCCAAGTCCTTATGACAAAGACAGTTGGCCTAATCATAGTTCGATGTTCGGAATTATTGACCTGGCTTCGATTCCGAAAGACCGCTATTGGCTGTACCGGAGTCAGTGGAATACCGAATCGCCGACTCTGCATATTGTTCCGCATTGGACGTGGCCTGGCCAGGAGGGCGAGTTGACCCCGGTATATGTCTATACATCTTATCCGGAGGCGGAGCTGTTTGTCAACGGCGTGTCTCAGGGACGACGCAGGAAGGTGCTGAATGCTCCTCTGACGGACGGGGCGCAAGATGCTTCTGTCGAGGGGCGTTACAGGCTTATGTGGGATGATGTTGTCTATCACAAGGGTTCGCTCAAAGTCGTCGCTTATGATGAAGACGGCAATCCTGCAATGGAGAAGGCTGTCAACACTGCGGGGAAACCTGCTTCGCTTAAGGTCACTTGCGACCGGACTTCGCTTTCTCCGGATGAGGAAGACCTTGCTTATGTGACTGTCAGCGTGGTTGATAAGAATGGAAATGAGGTCCCTTATGCCGACAATGAGGTGTCAGTAAAAGTGACAGGCGCAGGGCATTTCAAAGCCATTGCCAACGGCGACCCTACCTGTCTGGAGTCCTTCCAGGAGCCTCGTATGCACCTTTTCTCCGGCAAACTCACCGTTATCGTTCAGTCTGACAAATTGCAATCTAGCGGGTCTCAATCTGGCAGAATTCAGTCTGGTCAGTCTAAACTTGATAAAGCTAGGACTGGCAAATCACTAACAACCGAAGCCCTGTCCTCAAACGTCCAGCCAGACTTCATCCGCCTCGAAGTCTCCGCTAAAGGCCTCAAATCCGCCACAGCGGAATTCTCTCTGACTGACGTGGATTAGTCATTCAAGCGCCACTACGTTAATCCTTAAGACATCCGATGGGAACAACATAGACGCCATCCTCGCGTCTATATGCGTAGGGCCCTACTGCAGTAAGTATCATTAGAAATGATGGCTTTTTCATCCTTTCAGGGTCGATCTTTTCCTCTAGAGCCTTAAGCGTTTTGACGCCTTCGTCAATTAAATTATCTCCCCCTATCTTAATTTCAATAAGCCCGTAGTTTCCGTTCCTAAGATGCACCACGGCATCACATTCCAACCCAGTCTTGTCACGGTAATGATAGACATTCCCGTTCAGAGCTTCTGCATATACACGAAGATCTCGGACGCATAGGGTTTCGAATATCAGCCCGAATGTATTGATATCGTTAATCAGATCTTCCGGACCGAGACCGAGAGCGGCGGTAGCAATGGAAGGATCTGTGAAGTATCGTGTATCGGAAGTTCGTATTGCCGTTTTTGACCGTAGGTTCGGATTCCAGGCCTCTGAATCCTCGATTACAAAAATTTTCTTGAGAGCTGAGATGTACGAAGATATTGTGTCCTCATCAAAGTTGTCTGATTCGTTGGATGCCAAATCCGCCTTTATCGTCCCATAAGATGCTTGAGCTCCTTGGTGGCGCGCGTATGATCTAAGGATTCTATGTGTGCGAGTAGCATCTCTGTTGGTGCCGTCAGCCATTGATATGTCTCGTTTCTCCACGGCGTCGATATAATCAAATGCTTGATCCAGTGCGATATCGTCGGCCATATTCACGGAAAGTGGCCAACCACCTCGGCACGTAAGAAATGCAATTCTCTCCAAGTCGACAGAGGTGTTGCCGCTGATTGTTTCCGGCTTTTTAAATAACTCTTCCAATGAGACTTCACCGGTAGAATCTCCGGACTCCCATAGTGACATAGGTCTCATTTTGAGCCATCCTATCCGTCCTGTGCCGGAATGTATGACTTCGCTCATATCAGCAGGAACAGAAGAGCCTGTCAAAATGAATAGCCCGAGTTCTGGATTGTGATCGGCTTCAAACCGTATGCTGTCCCATAAAGTCGGCGCGACTTGCCACTCATCAATCAGTCTCGGATATTCTCCTTTCAGAAGAATTGATGGATTTATCCTTGCAAGCTGCCTATTTTGCTCGATCTTTCCACTTTCGGACATATAAAGGACGCTTTTGGCGATTTGTTCTGCAGTTGTGGTCTTTCCGCACCACTTTGCTCCCTCCAGAAGTATAGCTCCTTTTCCGGCCAGTTTCCTTGCCAAAAGCCTATCGGCAATCCTGTTCTTATAATCGGTTTTCATCCTCAATTTTATTTTATCGCAAAAGTACACTTAACTATTTGATTTTCCAAGAGAAAACTGATTCCATTCGGTCATTTGGACCATTTTTGTTCGGCTATTTGGACGGATTTCATTCGGTTATTTGGCTTATTTTTGTTCGGTCGTTTGGCTGATAATCCAAAGATTTGCTTTCGAATTTGCGATTGTTTTGTCTTCTTGCTATATTTGAAACAAGGATACGCCGCCGGGCGTTTTCTGTAACATATTTAATGAAAGTGTTTTCACTTTATCCTTGTTAGAAATCTGACAATTTCAAAATGCGAAAGGATAACGATGATTACGCTCTCGCCTTGTATTAGGACATTAGGTGTACTCTACATCAATTCCGATACGGGTGTGGAGTACAGTATCGGTTATTTTCGCGCGGTTTTGTCAGAACCTCTAACAGATAATCGGAATCGGCTCCACACTTTCTTGTATTTATAACCAACCTTTCTTTGCTGCCGGGAAAGATGATTTCAATATGTGCGAGCAAATAATGTATTATAGGCCTATCTGGACTTGCGGAAGATATAATGCAGAGAAGGAAGTGGCCATATATTACAATCTTATCACGGGTTTCAGCTATTATTTCGAGGACTTTTCGGCTATGGTTATAGGCGAGTTGTTGAAGCTTAGGCGAAATGAGAAAATAAGCCTGTCGGATATCTCAAATCATCTGAATATTGCATTGGAAAGTCTTTCTACTTTCTTTGAACAATTGGAACAATTAGGAATAGTGTCTTCGGTGCCTACCAAGGAGAGTGTTGTTGCTGAATATAGAACGCGTGTCAGTGAGTATAATCACAATCAAGGGATTTCCTCGTCAAAACGGGCTGTTCAAGAAAAACTGCCATACGAGACATCCAATGCTGAAATGCTTTATACTGACAAAGTTGGCGGAATCACAAGTGTCATGTTCGAATTGACATATAACTGTAGTGAGAAGTGCATACACTGCTATAATATAGGCGCTACAAGGAACGATGATGAAGAAAGCACACGTGGAAACCGTAAAGAGCTTACATTGGATGACTATAAGAGAATTATCGATGAATTCTATGCACAGGGACTTGTTAAAGTGTGCTTGACGGGAGGTGATCCGTTCTCTAAACCTATTGTATGGGACGTGATAGAATACCTGTACAATAAGGATATAGCTTTCGATGTCTTTACGAACGGGCAGGGGCTTATCAATAAAATAAAAAAATTGGCAGACTATTATCCGCGGCTTGTGGGGATCTCCATTTATAGTGGAATTCCGGTGGTTCACGATTATATAACACGGATAAAGGGATCTTGGGAAAGGTCAATGAATGTTGCTCGTGAATTGTCTGCGCTTGCAGTGCCGATGAATCTGAAATGTTGCGTAATGCGTCCGAATGTGAAATCCTACTACATGGTAGCGGATATTGCCCAAGAGTTAGGCGCTGTTCCGCAATTTGAGATTAGCCTTACGGATTCCATCGAAGGTGACAAGTGTGTCAGCAAGTTTCTTAGGCTCACAAATGAAGAACTTGAAATTGTACTCAGAGATGATAATATTCCTTTATACGTTGGAAAAGAGGCTCCTAATTATGGAGGTCAGCCAAAACTGATGGATCAGAATCCGTGCGGAGCGGGAGGTAACTCATTTTGTGTGACACCGGAAGGTAATATAATTCCTTGCTGTGCATTTCACGCGGTCTTTGGTAATCTGAAAGATCAGCATGTAGCCGATGTTACACATTGTAACAAAGAACTTGCATGCTGGCGAGAGTTGACATTAAGTGAATATGAAGAATGCGGAAGACATAACTACTGCGCATACTGTAATCTTTGTCCTGGCAATAACTTCGTGGAATATGGAACGCCGTTGAAAGCGTCAGAAACGAATTGCCACATAGCTAAAATAAGGTTCGGCTTAGCTCAGAAGATGATGAATGATGGATATGACCCTTTAAATGGCAAGAACCTCAAGGAACGGCTATCTGAACTTTCGGATTATACACCGGTCAGAATACATAAAGTAAAGTCTCAAAACTTCAGCGATATAAAGTTGAAGATAAATGGATAAGTGTGGTCTCCAAGGAAGTATCACTATAACAATTAAACATTTTTCAATCATGAAAGTTGTTTTGAATATCACAGCTGCATCTAGGGTGATCAGTATGTCCAATTGCCCAAAAGACAGTGAACTTAGATGTGGCATTTTGTATCGCGTGGCATAGTCTAAATGCTGGGCAGGTCTTAGAACCTGAGGCCTGCCATTTTTTTATAACAATGTATCACACAAAAATTTGATTTAATTTTATGGAAAAATTGATAGAGAAGTTCTATGAACTGAAAAACGAGTATCATAAACAGGAAACAAGCGAACAGCGCAAAGCGGAAATATTTCTGCAAATGAAATCTTACCTAACCGAGATAAATCACAATGATGATCAATATGAATACAAAAGGGCTTATCACGCAGGAGAGATAGTGAAAATAAACCAATGCGAAAGTCCCACTGAACTATACGAGATCTTAGCGGACATAGAGGCAGCCAGGACTTCAGATAAGTTAACAAATATTGCTGAGCAGTGCCGTAATCAACAGAAGAAGCAAAATAAGTATAGTGCAGATAATCCATATCCTCACGAATAACAGTAATTCACTAAAAATAATCAGTGCGAGAACACAGCATAAGATCCTTATTGCTGTTTTCTGCTTAGCCAGCATTGCTGGCAGATGATTTAGGGTAAAATCATGAATGATACGGATTTCGCATATATCTATGCATCTAAAGAGGTTGAGTATGAAATCTTATGTAGCAACACAACAGATATTACGCCGTTTCCACTATTAAAAAGCGATAGCGGGAAAAAGCGGCTCTATAATATTTGTCCGGCAACTCATTGCCGAAGTTTCATCGTTGCTAGAAAAGATGATAGATATGTGGTGAGTAAAGGAAATGGATTGAGTTATACGGAGTGGAGATTCCTGCATACCGGCGAATTTGGGGATGATACATTGGGGCTTCTCCTAAAGAATGATGCTATAAGAGATTTCACGGTAGGGAACGAAATCGCTTCTTTAGGGATTCGGACCAATAGAATGGAGTACGTTCTTGAACTTAATGATATCGTGTCTCTTCACAACGGAAATATCTTTAAACCTATCCTTCTGCAATATGATGTAGCTTGTCCATACAGAATCGCAGATGCGCGATTTATGACAGAAAAGATGATATGGTCTGAAGTCGAGAAATGGAAGATGGGAAACATCAGGAATCATTCCAAGATGTATATGATCGCGGCGGATGTCTTTGTTAAAAACCTCAGAATATTGCACGACCACAAAATATTGCATAATGCAATACATTCAGGTAATTATACTTGGGCGCTTGAACTCCTTGATTTTGAAATGTCCCATACACCATCCTATCCATACGAGCAAGAGGATTATAGGCGGCACGTTCCCACTTTGATGCCAAGGGAGATTCTGCAGACTTACAATATAATAGTAGAAATTGCGTCTATTCTTAAGGAATCGATTGATTATAAAGAAATTGATAATCTGTTTGCGGAATATGGTTATGACTTAAAACAATTCAAAGTTTCATAATCATAGGTGCTCATTGTCGCTGTGTGGTATGCAAGAAGATAGTTTCTTGTCTCAAAGCCAATAACAGCAGTATTTTAGGAATCGGAATTAGAATAAATTTTGCGAATATCGAATATTCGCTTTATATTTGCAGTCCTGTGAATTCGGAAACGAAACCCAGAACCTTTGGAGAGGTGGGTGAGTGGCTGAAACCACCAGTTTGCTAAACTGACGTACGGGTTTACCGTACCACGAGTTCGAATCTCGTCCTCTCCGCCACATAACGAAGCTCGGCATTCAGCCGGGCTTTTTTATTTCTTGTCAATCTCCCATATCCGCTTTGAAATGATCCCTTATTACAAACACTTTGGCTGCCACTTGCGAAGAGATGAGAAACGATGAAGATATTGTTCATCCCGGAGAGTATTCCAGCTCGTTGAATGTGATTTCCTTCAAGTCGAAAGAACCTGTGGAGAAGGGCTTCCTTGCCATCGCCCGTGAAGTTCTCTTATTTCTTTTCTATAAGCGCCTTCAATTCATCCTTGTTAGGTAGCACTGTTTGATACTTACTGGCAAATATCGGGTTCGTCTCATCCGGGAGGGTCATTTCTACGAGGGCGTCTTTCTTGTCTCGGCAAAGAACAATACCGATGGTCTTGTTTTCGTCTGGTAGTTTTACACAGCGGTCATAATAATGCACATACATTTGCATCTGGCCCAAGTCTTGATGTTTCAGTTGACCTATTTTCAAATCGACCAGGACAAAAGCCCGGAGCAGCCTATTATAAAAGACAAGATCGACGAAGTAATGATCTTCGTCAATGGTTATCCGCTGTTGCCTGCCGACAAATGTGAACCCTTTCCCCAGTTCGAGAAGAAATGATTGAATCTCATCTATAAGACTTTGTTCCAGTCTGTTTTCGCTATATTCCGGAAATTCCTTGAGGCCTGTGAATTCAAGAATGTATGGATCCTTCAATATGTCCTCAGGCTTTTCGATAACTTGTCCCTTCTTTGACAGTTCAAGAATCTTGTCCTTATCACGGCTCAATGCAAGTCTTTGATAAAGGGCCGAATCAAATTGACGGTTCAGTTCCTTCACGCTCCAGTTGTTACTTGCCGCCTCAATCTCGTAGAATGCTCGTTCCTTTGGATCGGCAATCCGCATCAGCCTTATGTAATGTGTCCAGCTCAAAGATTGCGAAATCGACGATTTCGCAATCTTATATGTCAGGTAGAACTGTCGCATCAGTTCAAGGTTCCTTTTTGAAAATCCTTTCCCGAAACGTCCTGAAAGAGACTCTGACAATCGTACGAGCAGATATTGCCCATAATCTGCTTGACTTTCCCCTTTCTGTTCCTGCTCGACAATCCTGCGGCCAATTTCGAAGTAAGTCATAAGCATAGTGGTGTTCACCTGCTTGACGACATTATTTCTGGCAGCCTCAAGCAATTCTTTGATACCATCTATAAACTGCCCCTCTGTTATGGTCTGTTGTTCTGCAATATCGTTATGCCCCATAGCTTCTGTAATTATAATCGCGAATTTAATCATTTTGCGAAATTTCAGCCTGGTGTTGTCCCTTTTATAAAATAATGTATTTTCGTATCGTTCAGTTAGCCCGGCACTCAAAACAGTGTATCTGATTGTAATTCTTGATGCTGCTGATTTGATTGCAGGGATGGGTGGGCAGACATGTTAAGACAGTCTCTACAGAATATTCTCTGACTCAGTATTCGTTGGGGAATAGCCGAATTTCTCCTT
>CAVKAQ010000005.1:0-61805 GCA_963654225.1 Butyricicoccaceae bacterium
GCGGCAAATCAGCCGCATAAGACTGATGTCCGGAGCGAATTTTTTCTGAGCGGAGTACACAGTGCCTTATGCGGTAACTGTGTGCGCTGCATAAGGTGGCGGATATGTTGTCGCTTATGCTATATGATTCATTTGTCAGGGTGCTATGACTGATAGCGATTTAGCCGTGATGCCACTCACTCTGACTCTATCACGAGCCCGTCGAATGCAGGCTGGATGTCGAGGTCCGGGGAGAGTCTGCGAAGCTCTTTGCAGAATTCTGCGTATGTGGGGAACGTGTGAGACAAGTGCGTGAGCCAAGTATGCTTTGCTCCTATCTTGTGCGCGATATCTATTGCCTCGTATAGCGAAAAATGTGAATGATGCTGTTTATATCCGACTGTGTTCAATGTCACGTGCTCAAGACCTTTAAGTTTCGCATATTCAGATTCCGGCAGGAGGCTCATATCTGTTATGTATGCGATATTCCCGAATCTGAAGCCCAGCACAGGCATCTTGTCGTGCATTCCGCGTATAGGTATGATTTCGACGCCCTGTCCTGACGCAGACTTGCATAGTCCTGTGTATTCTGAATCTTCTGCTGTCTCGGCATTGGTGATATGGCTGTCATCAGTAGGCGTCAGCGAACCGTCTGCATTCTGATAACAATATCCTTTGTCGTGCACCCAGACGAGTTGTCTGTCAGACGCACTAGGCTCGACAAAGAAAGGATGCTCATCTATCAGGTGAACATTCCATTCAGGAGCTCCCGGATACTTGTTCTTTGCGAACACATACGCATAACCCTCTTTCAATGAATCCAGCACCAGCTCCTCACAGTATATTTCGGCGGCGCGCCTGTCAATATAGTTCAGCGATCTGACGTCATCAAGCCCTCCTGTATGGTCTCTGTGGCTGTGTGTCAACAATATCGCGTCGAGATGTGAAACTCCTTGACGGAGCATCTGTATTCTGAAATCCGGACCTGCATCCACTAGAATTTTCAGTCCTTGATATTCAACCAGTGCTGCGGACCTGAATCTTTTGTCGTGCGTATCATTGCTCCGGCATACTGCACAGGTGCATCCTATTATCGGGACGCCTTGTGACGTTCCTGTGCCCAGAAAAGTCAGCCTTGTCTTGCTCATAATGTCACCTCCACGATTTTGCCGGCAAGATTTTCGTCCCATTCCCTTTCGACCTTAATGTAGTTCCCGGTGTAACCGCTTATTATGCCGTGGTTGTTGCTGTCTTCGAACAGTACACGTTCACGTACACCTTTCTGCGAACTGACGAATTCCTCGTTGAGCGTCTTGCATAGTTCTTCAAGCATTGCCACGCGCTTTGTCTTCACGCAATCCTGGACCTGATCTTTCCTGACAGCAGAGCGGGTCCCTGCTCTACGGGAATACGGGAAAATGTGGATGAATGCCGGTTTGATTCTGTCTTTCAGGAAGTTATATGTCTCCATAAACAATTCGTCCGTCTCTCCGGGCAGGCCTGCGATTACATCTATTCCGAAGAACACAGACGGCTTGAGACTTCCGTCAGGATATGTCTCGCCACGTTTGGGATTCATCTTTTCACGGATTCTGTCAATCTTCTCCGCAAAAAATTCCGTAGTGTATTTTCTGCCGACATCTTTCAATATGGTGTCGCTGCCGCTTTGTAGCGGAATATGGAAATGCGGCTGGAATTTGGTGCCGGAGGCTATCCAGTCGATAATCTCGTCTGTCAGCAAGTTCGGCTCTATGGACGAAATGCGGTATCTTTTTATGCCCTCGACATCGTTGAGCCTTTTCAGCAGATCTAGAAATTTTTCACCGCTCTTCCTTCCGAAGTCACCCGTATTCACGCCGGTTATCACTATCTCCTTGACTCCTGAAGCCGCAATCTTTTCAGCTTCTGAGACCGCAGTTTCAATGCTGATGCTGCGGCTTCTGCCTCTCGCGAACGGCACTGTGCAGTAGGCGCAGAAATTGTCGCATCCATCCTGGACCTTCAGGAATGACCTTGTGCGTTCTTCTCCGCTGGAGTAAGCCGCGAACGTATCCGCATCCGGTGTGAGTTTCTTCGCGATGTCAGCTTCTGCGGAGAGTTCCGAGTGCCCGTCGATGAACTCCAGAGTGCTTTTCACGAGTGAACTCTTCTCATTCGCGCCGAAGACGAGACTTACACCCTCGATTGCCTCCACTTCCTGCTTTTTCAGCTGGGCATAGCATCCTGTAACGACGATTGTGGCGTCAGGTGATGTGCGGTGAATCTTCCTTATTATGTTGCGGGACTTCCTGTCGGCGTGCTCTGTTACCGAACAGGTGTTGATTACGTATAAATCCGCCTTTTCACTCCATTCTACGGATTCATATCCGGCTTTGATGAAGTTTCTTTCGTATGTGGATGTCTCGGCATAATTTAGTTTGCATCCGAGAGTTATGTATGATGCTTTTTTTGTCATCTGCTGCTAATGTCAATGTCCAAGAATCAGAAATACGCACGGCCTTTTGCCTATGAATTCGCTTTTGCCGGCGATATGCTTTTTCCACTCAGCCACAGTCTTTGTCCTGATGTAGGCATCCGGCATCGTTATGTTCGCCGCTATGCAAAGCTCTGTGCTGTTCTGGCAGATAGCCAGAATGTCGGCAAGCATAGAATCATTCCTGTAAGGGGTCTCAATGAATATTTTTGTCTGCTTTTCTGCAGATGAATGCTTTTCAATGTTTTTCAGAGCAGACCTGCGCTCGTCCGTCTTGGCGGGAATATATCCGAGAAATGCGAATGACTGTCCGTTCAGTCCCGACGCCATCAGTGCCAGCATAAGGGACGATGGTCCCGAACAAGGGACTACTTCTATGCCGTTCTTGTGGCATAGGCTTACGAGTTGTGCTCCCGGGTCCGCCACGGCAGGCAGCCCGGCCTCAGTTATGAGTCCGACATCGTTACCCTCATTGAAAAGAGCCAGCAGCGCTTTGACCTCGTCCGGTTTAGTATGCTCGTTAAGCTCGTGAAACTCAAGTTCCTGAATATGTCCTTTCATTCCTGCTGCAGACAAGTAGCGTCTTGCCGTGCGTGTCGCTTCCACCACGTAGGTGTGAATGTCGGGCAATAATGACAGCACTCCGTCGGGTATGACTTCGCGCGGATCATTGTCACCCAGAGGTGAAGGGATGAGGAACAGACGTCCTTTATTATCGTTGTTTTCCATTTTTTCTTTGTTTCGAATCAGGCTCCACAGCCTCTATCTTTATGATTTTCTTTTTTTCGTTTTGCATTTCTTGCTGACGGACGGCTTCTATCTCCTGCCTCTTGCGTCTGCTTCTGAACAGATTCCGGAAGAATTCACCGAATGAATCATATTCTTTCTGGTAGGTGAGACCGACTCCGTTTCTCTGCGAATTGTCCAGATAGTTGGTGTATTGGTCGGCAGAATGTGAGAAAAGATTCAATCGGAACGAGCCGGGCTTGTCAATCTTCACGTCAATGTCAAGATCTCCGACGACCTCGCTGCCGGACGTGTTGGATGAACTGTATTGACGGTTTCCGATAGTACCGTTCACCAGTACTCTGTTGTTGAACAGCGCGGTGGACAATGCCACGTCGAAAATGTCAGTTCCGCTTGAATTCTGCTGATAATCAAGGCCGAAATCGACTGGAATATTAAGTTTCTGCAATATGTTGTTAAGCTGGCTTGCCATTATCTCCGTCACATTTGAATATAGCATTGATGACGAAGAGTTCGTGATTCCGGATTGCTCGTCTGGAAGGAAATTGTTGGAAATCAGCAGGGCCAGCAACTGTTTCTGAACTTTGTCCTGAGTGTTGAGCGCGCTCTCTACACGGCTCTGCGTCGTCGGATCAAGATCCGGGATGTTGATGGAGAAGTCGAGACGCGGATTGCTCAGCTTGTCGGATATCGAGATTCCGCATTCTACGGTACGTCTGGATGTGGACGTGGTGTCTGAAATAAGAGTGCCGACTGATGCTTTCGTCTTATATAAAGCCTTGATATCCAAGTCGCTGTCCATTACATCCCCATTGAAGTGTACAGAACTTCCGCTCTGTATCGTGAAATCTCTCTTGGCAATGCCGAGCGCGACGAAATGGTATAATCCGCTGTTTATGTTGTAGTTGCCGTTTATGCTGAAATTGCCGGTGCTTGGTCTGACATCCAGGTCAATCAGTCCGTTTCCATTGCCTGTCAGCACATTGCCGGCATCCTTGTCTATTTCGATGCTTGCAGTCACGTCCGGAGTCGCGTTGATTCTCAACTTAACGCCGAATTCGCTGGACTTGTAGTCCTTTTCCTTGATGCGTGCCATCAGCTCCTCATAAGGGTCAATCTTGATTTCCCTATAAGGCTGCGTGAACGTGAGTAGGTCTGACTGTCCGGCAGATGACGAAGAGGACAGAGGAATATGGAAATCTCCGTTCTTGACTGTGCTGGCGTCTGCGCTGATCATTATCGAACTGAGAGGGCCGGTGATGGACAGATTGCCTGTGGCGAAAATGTTTCCGTAGAATATCGGATTGTCCTGCTCTTTAAGATTCAGCGCTTCCATACGTGTGAAACGGATGTCAGTGTCGAATTCCATATTCTTGAGGTGATTCCAGCGGATTCCTCCATTGACGGTACCCTTTTCATTGAACCTGTCGGTCACTTGCACATTGTCGAAAGTCAATCCCCTGCTGTCGATGGATACCGGACCGGATGCGGAGTACAGAACATTCGTGAAATCGACCCCGAGCCGTGCGTTGTCGAGCCTGAGCCCCTGACTGGACATCTCCAGGCTGGAATATGGTCCGCTGAACGAAAGACTTCCCGAGACTTCGCCCTCGAAGGTGTTGAATATTGAGTCAAGGAAAGGAGATGCGTAGCCTATGTTGAATTTGTCAAGAGTGAGTCTGCCCTCGACTTTATTGTTCTTCGGGTAGAAATTGCCTATGGCGGCGAATGTCTGATATCCGTCCAATATGTTGCGGCAGAAATAGTTGAATCCGTCTTTGGCTTCGTCCCACACTCCGGCGACCTTTACGGTTCCCGCACGGTGACCGCCGAATTCAGTTGAGTCGCAAGTCATATTCATAAGAATGCCGACCCGTTCGTCCGCAGGGGATATCAGCATCGCGTTTCCGGTCATAATGCCTTTCAGTCCGAGTTCAGCCTTTGAAAATTCATTCGCTATCGAAATGTCGAATTTGTTGAGAGTCAGCTTGAGCGTGTCCCTGTCGGTTGCGGATATGCCTCCGTCAACAGTGATAGCCTGCTCGTCCGAACGAATCTGCAGAGAATCTATGGATGCCATACCTTTATGCAGCAGAATGTTGGAAGAGGCAATGTCCCAAAGCTTGGATTTGAGGTAGATGTACGAAGGCCTGAGTTTGGCTTGAATTTCGAGCGAATCTTTCTCGTCCCTAGACAGAGTCCCGTATGCGAGTATCTCTCCACGGTTTACCAGCTCGGTGGCATTGTCGTAACTGAATCCGAGGCTCAATGTGTCATTCTTGGCCAGGACTCTCATCTGGCTGCTTTTCGTGAGCAGAGGGGATACTTTGATTTCATCTGCACGCAGATGTCCGTCCATACCGGCCTCGTGGCTGTTTATGGCTATATCTATGCCTTTCAGGTATTTGTCATTGTATGCTATTCTTCCGGACTTGACATTCGCCTTGAGTGTTCCGCTGCCGTCGATATTCAGGTTGACTGATGTGCTGTCGGCGATATATACTCCCGGAACAAAGAAAGACAATATGTCTTTGGTGTCGTGGAAATGAAGAGCCAGGTCATATCTGTCGCCGTTCAATCTGCTGTCCCTTGACTTGGATTTGTAGATGGACGGGAGGTTGCGCATAGTCGTCACAGCCTGCAGGTCGTGCCAGAAGCTGGATATAAATTTGCTCCCCACATAAGTTCCGTCTGCGAATTTTGAGTTGAATCGTATTCTGTTAAGGTCGTTTCCCGCGTGTGACGAAATGTCTATGTCGCCGACATTGTGAAGTCCGCGTTCGTCCTCCAGTGTGAAATCGTTGATGCTGATATTCCCCAGAATATCTTCTCCGCTTACCCTTGTGAAGTTGGCTCTGGTGGTCAGGCTCATCTTCGAAGTTCCGCGCGGATCTATGTTAAGTGCGTGCAGATCGGCATATCCCAGATTTGCATAGAATTGATACAGAGCATTCTGCGTCTTTGATGACAGCGAGAATATTCCCTGAAACAGAAAATTCAGATTAGGGTCGCTGCACACGATTCTTCCGTTAAACGCATCCTGGCTGTAAGTCCCTGCGGCCGCTATGCCGGTGTAACTGTATTTGAGTACGTCCAGCCTGTCAATCTTGATGGAGTCGATGGTGACTCCAAGCGTGTCTTTGTCGATGACTGCAGTGAGTCCTGAGTGCATATCGCATTTACCTACCGGAATTGAACCTCCGACAATCTTGCTGATGTCCAGTTCTTCAGTGGAAATCTGTCCTCCAAGAGTGAGCGGCCTTATGCTGTCTATGACATTTCTCAAGTCAGCATTCGCCCGGATTTTTCCGAAATTGGAACGCAATGTTCCTTTGATTCTCATTCTGTTGAGCAGTCCGCTGACTTTTCCAGTATATGTTACTGTAGCTCCCTTGCAGAATTTCGAGATGCCCAAATTGATTCCTGAAGCCCAGCCTTTTATGAAATGTTCCAGCCCTTTGGATGTGAACGAAAGACTTTTCACGTCAGCGGAAGTCATCATCGTCTGTACATCAGGAAGTCCAGTCAATGAGCCCGTCAGCACGCCCTTGATGCCACGCCCGGAGGCCTTGCTCCAGTCCACAAAACCGTCAGCGTCAGAGGTCTCGAATTCGATTCCCTCCAGATTAAGGTCGTTCACATAGCCTTTGACGACGCCCTTTATCTTGGCTGTCATTCGGAAGTCTGCCAGTGCAGGTGCAAAATATCTTAGAGTCTTCATACTCACGAAACTCGTCCGTATTTTGCCTTCCATCCGCACCTCGTCAATAAATTCAGACCAGGCATCGGTGTCCTTGTATGTCATCCGAAGCTGTGGAATATCCACGTTTGACCATTGGTCTATGAGTCTTAAATTGTTTACCAGCGTCTGTCCGTTTCCGACTTTGGTTGAACCGGCTATGTGGTAGCAGGCGTATCCGCTTTTCTCTCTGAAGGACATCATATCGCAGGTGCCGGACATCACTCCGCCTTTCATCTTGAGATTCCTGCCCTTTACCCGTATATCGCTGACCTCCATATCAAACCAGTTGATGCCGTCGTATCCGAATTTGTCAGGATCTTTTCGGAAATTCCTCATCCGGAATGTCATATTTTCAAGTTCGACATCTGAAATGGAGAATATTTCTTTGTCAGAACGCTTTTTGTTCTCGTTTTTGCTGCCGAGCCGGAAGATTCTCTTGAGGTTTACTATGCCTGAGGTGTCAGCATCCGGCGGACAGTTTCTGATTTCAGGCTCTATGGTGAGAAGGAATTCTCCGTCAGTGACTTTGGCGGATGTCAGATGAATGCTGCCTTCGCTGAGCAGTGTCTTGGCGCTGAATGTCGCAGTAACATATTTCGCCCGGAACATTGTGTCTGCCTTGAACCCTGAAACCGTGTCAATGAACGGATTTGAGTCTATGACTGCGAGGTCTTTGATTACTACCGCCTTGAACGGGGATATGTGAACCTTTCCGATGCTGATTCTGCCGTCGATGCTTTTTTCGATTATAGCAAGCGCTTTGTCTGCGATATATGTCTGTACTTTAGGGGATTGCACGGCAATTACAGCGGCGGCGACTAATGTTGCCAATACCACTGCCAGAGAGTAAAAGATTTTCAGTGTTTTCCTTACGCTCACCTGAATGATGCCTGTTTTTCCTTAAATATTATAACCTACAAAAATAATGAAAATGCGCTAGTGCGGCAAGATGAAATTTTATTAACTTTGCGCGTTAGTTTTTTGAAAAATTGAATGGAACGTTCTGATATAATTCTCGGAATTGAGTCATCTTGTGATGATACTTCCGCAGCCGTCATCAAGGATGGCTATCTTTTGTCCAATGTGATTGCCAGTCAGCAGGTTCATAAGGATTACGGTGGCGTGGTGCCGGAGTTGGCTTCAAGAGCTCACGAGCAGAATATCGTTCCTGTGGTAAGCCAGGCGCTGTCTAAAGCCGGGGTGAAACCGGAAGAACTCACCTCAATAGCATTCACGAGAGGTCCGGGACTTCTGGGCTCGCTTCTTGTCGGCACATCATTCGCCAAGGCTCTCAGCGTCTCATTGGACATCCCGATCATAATGGTAAACCATCTTCAGGGGCATATCCTTGCAGACTTCGTGAAGCAGTATGACAAGGAAAACCATCATCCGGAATTTCCATATCTGTGCCTGCTTGTCTCCGGTGGCAATTCTCAGATAGTCAAGGTGAACAGCCCTCTCGATTATGAGATTCTAGGTCAGACGATTGACGACGCGGTAGGTGAGGCCTTCGACAAGTGCTCTAAGATGATGGGGCTCGGATATCCGGGAGGTCCCGTAATCGACAGACTCGCCAAACTCGGAAATCCAGACCGTTTCAAATTTGCAAAGCCTCATATTCCTGGACTGGACTACAGTTTCAGCGGCATAAAAACTTCTCTGCTTTATTTTGTGCGTGATGAAATCGCCAAAGACCCCGATTTTATGGAAAAGAACAAGGAAGACATCTGCGCAAGTTTCCAGAAAGCGTTGATTGACATCTTGATGGATAAACTTATAAAAGCCGCCAAGCAGACGGGTATCACCGAGGTGACAATCGGCGGAGGCGTTTCGGCAAACAGCGGACTGCGCGACAGGATTGTGTCAGAGGGGCAGAAAAGAGGCTGGAAAACATATCTTCCTGAATTCAAGTTCACTACAGACAATGCGGCTATGATAGCGATTGCCGGATATTATCATTATCTCGCCGGAGAGAGAACTCCTCTTGATGTCGCTCCGGTATCCAGAATGGCTGATTTTTAGAACGCATTTCAATAGGCAATTACTTAACAGATAATAAAATACATTATGATAGAATTCGAAGTGTCCTGCAGAATGGGACGCGAACCAAGACTCGATGACATAAGAACGGCTGCCGCCGAGGCTCTCAGGCTTAAGCCCAATGCAGTAGTCAACGTGATAGACCCTACGAAGTCATATCAGCCGGCTATGGTGAACGCTGATGCGAACTGTTACATTGTCCATCGCTCGATAGATGCCAGAGGCGACGTCACTATGCGCTACAGGATAGAAGCATACAAGAAAGGCGAACCTTATGAGAAGTACGAGCTTCCTGAGTATCAGGATGTGCACGATGCTCAGCCGGTGATTGTCGTAGGCTCAGGCCCTGCAGGTATGTTCGCTGCGCTGAAACTTCTTACGCTCGGTCTGAAACCGGTCGTGCTTGAGAGGGGAAAGGATGTAAGCGGAAGAAAGCCGGACATCGCCAGGCTGTCCAGAAATGGAATCGTCAATCCGGATTCAAATTATTGCTACGGCGAAGGCGGAGCGGGTACTTTTTCTGACGGAAAATTGTTCACACGTTCATCGAAGCGTGGCGACAATAGGGAAGTGCTGCATCAGTTCGTCAAATTCGGAGCGGACCCATCCATTCTCATAGATGCGCATCCTCACATCGGTACGGACAAACTTCCGAGGCTGGTAAGCAATATCCGCGAGTGCATTCTTGAGCACGGCGGAGAATATCATTTCCAGACCAGAGTCTCAGATATCGAAAGGAAGAAAGACGGTACAATCGCTGTGACTGCCATTGATGACAGTTCTGCTGAAGGCAAGAAGATTGTCTATACCGCGAAGGCCGTAATCCTCGCTACAGGACATTCAGCCCGTGATATTTATGAACTTTTTACCAAGAAGAAGTGGGACTTGGAAGCCAAGGGTTTTGCAATGGGTGTCCGTGTTGAGCATCCTCAGGCCCTGATCAATAAGATCCGTTATCGCGGACAGTGGGAGCCGGGAATGCCTGCTGCAGAATATTCTTTTGTCGAGCAGGTTGACGGACGAGGCGTGTTCTCCTTCTGCATGTGTCCGGGTGGCATCCTTGTACCTTCATCTACCGAAGACGGATATACCGTGCTTAACGGAATGTCCAATTCCGCGCGTAACTCCAAATGGGCGAATGCCGGAGTTGTGGTTTCCATCGAGCCGGATGATGTCCCGGAGGAATATAAAAAATTCGGCGCACTGTCGCTGCTTGAATTCCAGCACGATGTGGAGAAGAAAATGTACGAGTATGCTCAGGCACACGTGCAGCCTGACGAAGAGGGCAATGTGAACAGATTTGCCGCTCCTGCCCAGAGAATGGTGGATTTCTGCGAAGAACAGCTTTCCGAGACATTGCCGGAAACATCGTATCGTCCCGGAGTTGTGTCCGCACCTCTCCACGAACTGCTTCCATCCTGCGTATCAACCCGTCTTCAGAATGCTTTTCCTTTGATCAATAACAAGATGCGCGGTTACTACACCGAAGATGCGCTTCTTCTCGGAGTCGAGTCCCGCACGTCTTCTCCGGTCCGTATTCTGAGAGATTCCCAGACATATCAGTGCCCTCAGGTTCCGGGATTGTTCCCTTGCGGTGAAGGTGCAGGCTATTCGGGAGGAATAGTGTCTTCAGCAATTGACGGAATAAACTGCGCTGTCGCCGCGGCCGGCTTTCTTGTGTAAGATTGTAATACAATTGTAACATTTTCGAAATATCGCTATAATATCCGCGGAATAACTTTGTCCTGTTATCATAGAGACAAAGTATGGAAACGGTTTATTTGTTTTTCGTTGTGTTGCTGTTCACGCTCGCGGTGTTCGACCTGATGGTCGGTGTCAGCAACGACGCTGTGAATTTCCTGCAGTCTGCGATCGGCGCCAAGGTCGCGAGATTCAGAACAATAATAATCGTGGCGGCAGTCGGAATATTTATCGGCGCCGCGATGAGCAACGGTATGATGGAAGTCGCCAGAAACGGTGTCTTCCATCCTTCGTTTTTCTCGTTCCAGGATGTGATGTTCATATTCCTGGCGGTTATGGCATCAGACATTGTGCTGATGGACATTTTCAATACATTGGGTCTTCCGACTTCGACGACAGTGTCAATGGTGTTTGAACTGCTTGGAGGAACATTCGCTTTGTCTCTTACGAAAATGGCGGCTGAGTCCGGCCTCGGAATCGGAGATATGATGAACACGAGCAAGGCCTTGACGATGATTATGGCCATATTCGTGTCAGTCGCAATCGCGTTCGTCGTCGGAACTGTCCTCCAATATATCTCAAGGCTCATATTTACTTTCGCGTATAAGGGGGATTCCCTCAAGTGGAAGATAGGCATCTTCGGGGGCCTGGCATTTACCGCCATAATATATTTTATGCTCATAAAGGGTCTCGGAAGCGCCTCTTTTATGAATGAAGACCTGCAACTGTGGATAAATACCCATCAATGGACGATATGCGGTGTCTGTTTTGCCGTGACCGCAGTAATCTCGCAGATTCTGTATTTCCTGAAAGTCAATGTGTTCAAGATTCTTGTTCTTACAGGAACTTTCGCCCTCGCTATGGCATTTGCCGGCAATGACCTTGTGAATTTCATAGGTGTCCCTCTGGCAGGTTTTTCATCCTATCAGGATTATGTGGCCAACGGAAACGGAGACCTGACCGGATTTATGATGGATTCGCTTAACGGTCCTGCAAAGACTCCTGTCATTTTCCTTATCGGAGCAGGTGTGGTGATGGTGATTGCTCTTTCGACATCCAAAAAGGCATTCAATGTCGTCAAGACATCTGTAGACCTAGCGCGTCAGGATGCCGGAGACGAGATGTTCGGCTCGTCCAAGATGGCGAGAATCCTCGTCCGCTTCAGTACGGGGGTGGCTTCGGGAATTTCAGAACTGGTGCCAGACAGAACAAAACGTTGGATTGCCAAGCGTTTTGACAACAGCGATGTGGTTCTGCCTCAAGGCGCCGCATTCGATGAAGTACGCGCAACTGTCAATCTTGTGGTGTCCAGTCTGCTTATAGCTTTGGGTACGTCCCTGACTCTTCCGCTGTCAACGACTTACGTGACATTTATGGTCGCTATGGGATCGTCATTGGCAGACCGTGCCTGGGGACGTGAAAGCGCTGTATTCAGAATAACCGGTGTAATATCTGTCGTCGGCGGATGGTTCATAACTGCAGGCGCGGCATTCATCCTTTGCTTCTTCGTCGCTTTGCTGATGTCTCTCGGCGGACTGACCGTCGCGTTGATTCTCATAGCGATTTCTCTCTTCCTGCTCGTCAGAAGCAATATCCAGTACAAAAAGAAGAAGGACGAGGAAAATGGAGACGTCATCTTCAACAAGATGATTACCTCCGAAAATCCTGATGAAACGCTCACTCTTCTGACTGAACATATCCGCAAAGGTCAGTCGGAATTTCTGGACTTCGTTAATACCGTGTATCTGAATGTGACAGAGGGCTTTATGTCGGAAGACCTCGGAAAGCTGCAGAAAGCTGAGAATGCTATGAGGAAAGAGCGGCAGGAACTTAAGCAGTTGAGGCGTAAGGAGATGCTTGGCTTGCGTAGAATTGATCAGGGAGTCGCGATTGAGAAGAGCACCTGGTTCCATCTCGGCGTAAACAGCTGCGAGGATATCCTTTACAGCTTGAGGCGAATCTGCGACCCTTGCGAGGAACATATCGACAACAGTTTCGTGCCTCTCGGACAGGACAGAATCAAGGAATTTCTTCCTTTGAGAGATACAATGCTCTATATGCTGAAGCGCTCTATGGGTGTCCTGGCTTCAGGAAATTATCAGGAAGTGGACAAATTACGCGAGCAATGTGAAGAATTCAAGAACTGCCTCGCACAGACCCGTAAGGAGCAGATGGAGCGTATGCGCTCGACAAAAGACAATATTACAGTGTCATACGTATATCTGAATATCCTTCAGGAAACTCACGAGATAGTCAGCGCCCTGCAGCATCTTCTCCGCGCGGCAAGGCATTTCGCGAACAATAATTAAGCGCCCGCCGTCTTTCCGATAATGGTATTGTCGTCGGAAAAATCTATCTTTGCAGACTGATAATCGCATAGATAATGGAAGATTTGACGGTTTGGGATCCGTTGAGAAAGAAGAATGTCCCGCTGACTCCGGAAGAACGTGTCCGGCAATGGTTTATCACTGTCTTGAGAGACACGATGCAGGTGCCTGCATATATGATGATGAGCGAAGTGGGAATAAAATATGGTGTCGGCCCGGTTAAGAAAGAATATCGGGCTGACATTGTTGTGTATGACAGGGGATTGAAACCTATGCTGGTTGTAGAGTGCAAGCGTCCTGAAGTGAACCTGACGAAGGATGTTCTTGAGCAGGCGTTGAGATATGATATGGTTATGGATGTGAGTTATTTGGCATTGACCAACGGTGCAAGCACGGTGTTCTGTGTCAAGAAAGACGGAAATGTGAAATTTCTGACGGCAGCTCCAACATATCAGGAAATGCTCTCGCAAGTTTCTGACGGTAAATGATATTTCTAAATATTGAGGATATAAGATGACAGTAGCGCAGGGGTATTTGGATAATCCGATTTTCGGAATAGTTTCTACGGTGGCTGAATCGATAGGCGTTCGGGCATTCGTCATAGGCGGATTTGTGCGGGATTGCTTTCTGGGAAGGCCGACCAATGATATAGACATCGTTGTGGAGGGCAGCGGCATAGCGCTCGCCACGGCCGTGGCTGATTATATAAAGTCAACTGAAAAACACGGTTGCCGTGTCTCCATATTCAAGAATTTCGGCACGGCTATGCTGAAATATCACGGCACGGAGATCGAGTTCGTGGGCGCCCGCAAGGAATCATACAACAGAAATTCCAGAAAGCCTATTGTCGAGGACGGTACTCTGGAGGATGACCAGAAACGCAGAGATTTCACTATCAATGCTATGGCATTCAGTCTTCAGAAATCGGATTTCGGTGCTCTGGTGGATCCGTTCGGAGGCATAAAGGACCTTGCGGCCGGAATTATTCGTACTCCGCTGGAGCCGGATACGACGTACAGCGATGACCCTTTGAGGATGTTGCGTGCAGTACGTTTCGCCGCAAAGCTCAGCACTCCGGAAATGGAATTCAAGATAGTGCGTGAGTCTATCGAATCTATGAGGCGTATGCGTGACAGGATGAACATATTGTCCAAAGAACGTATAGCGGAAGAATTGAACAAGATGCTGCTGTGCAGGCAGCCGTCCCGAGCTTTCAGGCTGCTCGATGAAACTGAACTTCTGGAATATGTCCTGCCGCAGCTTGCGAAACTCAAAGGCGTCGAGACTGTTGACGGCAGGGGACACAAGGACAATTTCTCGCATACGATTCAGGTGGTTGACAATGTTGCAGCCGAAGAACTTGCGGCGATTGAGTCCGGGACGCTGAAGGATTATATTCCGGTTGAGGACGGTGACGGATTCACAGAAGTCATCCGTACGGAACCTTGTCTGTGGCTTCGCTGGGCCGCATTGCTCCACGATATAGGCAAGCCGGTAAGCAAACGTTATGACCCTAAGGTGGGCTGGACTTTCCACGGCCACGAAGTGGTGGGCTCACGTTTGGTGCCGAAGATTTTCCAGCAACTCAAAATGCCGCTCAATGAGAAAATGAAATATGTGCAGAAACTGGTGGCGCTGCATCACAGGCCTGTGGCTCTGGTGGATGAGGAGGTGACAGATTCTGCCGTAAGACGTCTTCTTTTCGACGCCGGAAATGAGATTCAGGACCTTATGCTGTTGTGCAATGCGGACATTACGTCAAAGAATCCGGCCAAGGTCGAGCGCATAAAGAAGAACTTTGAACTTGTGCGCAAAAAACTGGTTGAGGTTGAGGAAAAGGATCAGATACGAAATTTCAAGAATCCGATTACGGGCGAGTATGTCATGCAAGTCTATGGCATCCCTCCTTGCAAGGAGATAGGCGAACTTAAGGAGTTTGTCAAGAATGCGATACTGGACGGAGTGATTGAGAATACATTTGAGGAAGCCGACAAGTATATGCGCGTGAAAGCCGTGGCGATGGGACTGAAAGAAAAATAATAAAAGATGAGGTTGACTGAAATGTGATTTCCGGTCAACCTCATCCGCTTATTCAGCCTGCCGTATTTTATTCGGCCTTGCGCTCCTTATTTCGAGTCAATTTCTCCTTCATCGCATCCACGCACTCGTTGACTGCATCTTCGAATGTCCTGGAATTGCGTTCGAGAACCTGTGAACCTCCGGGAACGTGCACCTTAAGTCTTACATTCTTATTATCTGGTTTTTCAAGAAGTGACAGAACTACCTCCACATCGGTAATTGCCTCATCGAAACGGCTGAGTTTTGAAACTTTCTTCTCTACGAAATCAAGAAGCTTCTGGTCCGCATCGAATTTCAGGGATTGTACTCTAATCTCCATTTTTACCTCCTCTTTTAGCCCTTGGATGGGCATTTAAATATACATTCTTCAGTTTCTCGATAGTGTTATGAGTATAAACCTGAGTCGCCGCAAGTGAAGAGTGTCCCAACAGTTCCTTTATAGAATACAAGTCTGAACCTTCGTCAAGCAGTTCTGTCGCCAATGTGTGCCTTAGCACGTGTGGGGATTTCCTGCAAGTGACACCGTCAATCTGTCCAAGTTCACTCTTGACAACTCTGTCAACAAAAACGGGATACAAAGGTTTGCCGCTCATTGTCAGCAGAAGCGTGGATTCTGGCGTCATACTCTTGGCCACTACCGTTTCAACTACTTTCAAATATAATGAAATTTCTTCTGAAAGAGAATCGGTCAGAGGAATTTTCCTCATTTTATCACCCTTGCCGTGAACTGAGATTACCTTGCGTCCGAAATCTATGCTGCCGACCTTCAATCCGATGAGTTCGGCCCGACGGATTCCCGTTTCGTATAGAATGCTTATTATCAGACGTCTGAGCCGCCTGTTGTAGAGGTCTGAAACGAGTTTGTATTCCGAAGATGATTTGCTTGCGCCATCTTGTATGGCACCTGCCGAATTGAGCAGCATCTGCAATGATTCTCCGTCAGCAGCGGATTCAGTGCGCTCAAAATACTCCTGCATCGATTCCTGACGGAAAAATTCCGGAAGACGGCTCTCGCATTTGGGCCGCTTCACGATTCGCACCGGATTGGACTTGAGCAAGGACTTTCCTATAAGCCATTTGCACCAACCGCTGAGCACGGAAAGATACTGGTTTACAGTCTTTGGGCTGAACTTCCGCTCCTCCACAAGATGGAATTCATAGTTCCTTATTGTTGTCGGATTGAGAGACGCCACCAACTCAGTATCACTGCCGGAGCCTACGTACCCTATGAAATCGGAGATGACATCGGCATAAATGGTCTGCGTCCTGACGGAATAACGTCTTACGCTTCCGATATATTGTGAAAATTCCTCCGATAGCATGGACTAGAACGAGAATTTATAGCCGATATTCAACGTTACATAATTCCTGTTCTCCCAATCTAGACTCTTGAGCTTGGTGCCGGCTTTGTTGGTGTCGATGTCGCGGTCGTGGCAGTGGGAGTACATCGCTGACACGCTGATGCTGTTGTGCTTGGAAATTTTCCAGTCAATGCCCAAGGCTCCGCGCAACCTGTTGACGTACCCGTCATTGTATCCGAGAAACTTGTAGTCAGACCATTTTGAAGTTGCCTTGTTGTATGTGGCTGAGCATCTCGGCGAATTGAAAATGTTTCGCATCTCGAAATACGCGAACGGTTCGACTTTCTTGAGCCCCTTGTATTTCACCGTGAATCTTGACTTCAACTGCAGCGGATTCCTGACTTCCTGGAATCTGTTGATGTCGTATGCCTTATGGGTCAACTGCACCTTCTCGGTAAGCGAAAATCTCCAGTCTCCCAAATTGTACATTCCGGTAAGATTAAGTGAAAATCTATGCCTGTTTTTCAATTCCGACGAAGAATTGTAATGTCCTATGTAAATATAGTCGAGACCAGCCTTGAAATAATCGCAAACCTTGTAGTCCGCTCCCACCGTGACCTGATGACGTTCGATCCCGTCAAGCGAGTTCTTTGTGCGCAGCTCATACTCTGCATTCAGGTGCAGCCCCTTCTTGACTTTCCAATCGACGGCTGCCGATGTCCTCATATTGAATCCTGTATCTTGAGCGGCAATCTTGCCTGGAACAATCAGAGCGCCTGACAATGCTGTCAAGGCAAGAACTGAAATTCTGTAAAATATTTTCTTTCTCATATCATTCATTTTTCCGCCGGGTCGGCCTAAGTACAATACTCAAATGGATTCTATCTGTTTGTGTCTCGTTATGGAATCCATAGTCGAAGGCGTCTTGCCGTCGGACTGAAAATAGACCTTAATATAAGCAGAATCTTTCAATAAATCCATATTTCCGATCTCGATGTCAAGCGGGGCGATGCCGCATCTCTCTTCTATATCCTTGAAAAGTTCATCGCGGCGGGACGGCAACAGAAGTTCGATTCTGTCATAGAGAATAATCTTTGAAGACTCCCGTTTCAAAGTCCTGCTGCTTTCCAGAATCCAGATCAATATGATTGTCAGTAAGTTGGCGCTCGCTGATACGGAGAAATTCCCCCAGTCCATAACATAGTGGGCAGATGATTCACCGGCGCCCATAACTCTGAATATCGGAGTAAGTCCGTTGACAGCCGCAATGGCTATGATGACGAACAAATAGGTCATTTCGCGGATAGGAACAGTTTCGGTCCTATAGCGGATTACGCCGAATATGGCAAAAAGTCCAAGCGTAAGCCCGACTCCGACATCCACTCGGCTCATAGCGCAGAGAAGCAGAAGCATCGCTGAAGAAAACAAGAGAAAGGTGAACACATACTCTTTTCTTCTGCTTTTCGGATAATAGAAGCATCTGACCAGAATCCAGCACGAAAGAAGATTCAGAAAAAACCGTAGCGCGAGTTCTTCGAGACTCTGTGCCGTTGTCATCATTGGCTCTGCAAGCGTTTGAATGCCAAGAAGATCATTGTCTTCTAAAGCGGCTGAAGTATAATCGGTCTGTAACATTTGAAGTAAAATTTTTTATTCAATTTTTCGATTTCCCTTAGTTTTGATTTGAATCTTCCCGGATGAACTGTTGAGTTCGTGGATACGATTCCGATGCAGTATTTGCTGATTCTCACCGGTTTGACTCTGTGTTTGAGCAAAATGTCCTTCATTTGGCTCCTGACCCTTCCGTCCTGTTTGAGCTCAATGATTACAGCCGCGCCGAGGTCAGCGAAAGAATCTATCCGCATATTCCGGAATGTGACGGACGTGTCTATCGTGATGCGTTCGCTCAAGTCTTTATTGACCAATGTTATGCGTTTGAATATGGTCTCGAGTGAAGGAGAAAGTTCCGCGACATTGTAGTCCGAGTGTCCGTCAAGCCAGCTGCAGTCATCTTCATCTTTCCGGAAGTCAATGAAATCATCGGGGGTGATGGATATTCTCTTTTTCTTGGTCCTCTTGTGATTGTCCTTTCTCTTGACCTCAAGAAAGCAAAGTCCTGAATCCGTATATGTCCTGGTACGTATCTTTTCTCTGGTCGCCTTGCCTCTCCTGTGCTCGGTGAACATCCTTATGTCTCCGGTGTCGAAATAGATGCTGTCATATCCCAAAAGACGTATGCCGCTATTCTCAAAAACGCGGTACCCTCCGTCGAAGGCATCCTTGAGAATGTCACCTAGCACAAGTTTGTCAGTCAGATACTTGCTGTCAATGCGGTTCATCAGTTTTATTGAATCCATCTCTTCAATCCATATCGGATCGAACTGGTTCAATGCTCCGATGAGAACTGCAGTGTCATTCGCTTTCTCCGGATATGTATTCATATACTTTGTATTTCTTTAGCTTGCCCTTGGCGTCATAGATATACTCAGTCTTCTTCCGTCCGGAATTGTCGAAGTCAAATTTCCTGATATTGTCCAGTTTATCTGATGAATTATATATCAGTATGCGCGATACTTTTCCGTCAGCGCCGTATTCAAACTTCTTCTTCCATTTCAGACCTTTGCTGTCGTATTCACATTCCTCAATCTTCTTTCCCATAGAGTTGTAAACAGTGGTATGGTCCAGAATTTTCTGGTTTGTGGCAATGTCGACATTCCACTCCTTTACGGTGAGATTGCTTTTGCTTGGCTTGGAATCCGGAATCCGAGCGGCAACAGGATTTGCATATCCGGTCACCGAAAGGAGCAACGCTGCTCCGATAATGTATATTAGTCGTCTCATATTCTGCTGATTTTATTACCATCTTCCTCCGGGACCGCCACCGTGTCCTCCGCCGCTTTGTGCAGAAAGCGATGCTGTGACAGTACTGCTGGATGAACCGCTTTTGAATGTATAACTGCTTCCGCTCTTGAGGTTCGGATGCGAAATGATGATTCCGTTTCCTCCCTTGGACGGTGATGTGAATTCAAGAAGCAATGTGCTTCCGTCGTAAAGCGAGTAGGAAGTGTTTGATGTCCAGCTTGATATGCTTATGACCGGCTGGGTTATGCTTGAGCCTGATTCGATTCCGCCGAATGCGACGAGTGACCCTCCGCTGATGTATAACTTGTAGTTCTGCTCGGTGTTGGCGTCCAATGCCACTTCAGGACTGCCTGAACCTACAGCATAGACATAGCCTCCTTTTATGTACATATTTCCGTTGGCATCCAAGCCGTCATTTCCGCTTGAGAAAGCATAGACGTTGCCTCCGGTGACGGTCATATCCGAACCGGAATTGACTGCATCATCGCTTGAGGTCGCATTGATGCTGCCGGCTGAAATCTCGATTTTCCCCTTTGCTTCTATGGCTTCGTGGCTGGATGCTGAGGCTGTGATATCCGCTCCGTCAAAATACAGATCCCCATCGAATTTAAGACCTTTCGCAGCTGAGGTGTTGTCGCTGGAGCTGTCGCTGCCACCCCATCCTGGACGCTGATTTCCTCCTCCGCTGCTGCTTCCGTAGTTGGATCCTTTGACAATGATATTCAATGTGCCGGAGTTGAAATGACCGTCTCCGTCGCAATTTATGCCTTTCGCTCCGGTACCGCTTGCCGTTATCGTCAGTTTCCCTCCGTTTACAGTCACAAGGCTGTCGGCTTTGATTCCGGCAGCTCCGGTCAGTTCGCTGTCCACGAGTCCGGCCGCGCTTGTTGAGGTGATTGTCACGCTTCCGTCATTTATGCGGAACTCTCCGTCTGTGGAAATGCCTTTCTTGCCGGTTCCCGCAACAGAAATGTCAACGGTGCCGCCTTCGATAAAGATATTGTCCTTGCCTCTCAGCCCATGTCCCGATTTCGAACTGATGCTGATAGTCGGGCTTCCGATTATCCGGATGTAGTCGTCGCTGGTGATTCCAGCCTTGCCTGTCGCCTTGACAGTCAGATTGCCGTCTCCGCTGAAAATCAACTGTCCTTCGCTGAAGAAAGCAGCTTTCATATCTTCATCGGATGTTTCGCTGCTATAGTCTCCTGAAGAATTTACGGAGCCGTCGGCCAGATAATTGTCACCTGACAAAGTCACAGACGTGTATTTGTGACTCTGGTTGTTTATCGCAGCTCCGCTCGGGTTTGTCAGATTCAGTCCGTTCAGGGAAATGACCTGCTTGTGACTGCTGTATAGTTTGAAAAACCCGTCTGATGCGGTACCGCTCAATATGTATGTGAAACAATTGTCAGAAGTGTTGGTCGCTGTGACTTTATTTCCGTCCACGGAAACGATGCCGGATGCGTCTCCGGTTACTTTTGCTCCGCTTTCGGAGAAGGTTATGCTGATAGTGCCGTCCACGTCGGTGATGCCGCCTTCGTCAGAGCCTGACTCGTCCGAGCCATCTTCGCCGGAGCCGGAATTTCCGCTTTCATCGCTTCCGGAACTGCTTGAATTGGAGCCCGAACTTGAATTCGAACCGGAATTGTCAATGGTCGTAATCTCATTCCCGCTGCAAGCCGCGAGCATAAGAATGATTGCCAGATAATACGTTGTCCTCTTCATATCCAAATCTGATTTTGAAGTTGCTTGTCAAAACAGAGGATTTCAGATGTTGCCTGAATCCTTGTCCGCCGTCAAATATGAAATTTCTTATCCGTGATTCAAAATCATTTTCAACGAACAGGCTGATTTCTTCAGCGAACGGCTTGAACGTAATCGAAACTATATGCTAATTTTGCATTCGGACAATGATGAAGTTATTCCAGCGTGAGTATGAAAATTTCAAAGAAAACGAAGTCTTTGGCAATCAAGTCGCTTGTGTTTCTGGCAGTTTTTGCGATAGAGATTTTGATTGCCCTGATTGAATATGACGGAACCCTATCCGAGGGTTTCTGGTCTCAATATCTGCAGCATTTCTTTCTGCCGACGTTGCCTTTCATAGTCCTGTATGCCGTGCAAGATATCCTTCTCCTGCCGATTCTTATGGACCGGAGGAATGTGCCCTTGTATTTTTCATTGACTTTCTTTCTGGTTTGCATATTCTCGGTCTATACTTTTCGATGCGATGATCTTGGCCCGTCAAGAAAACCCGAGCCAGTCGAGATGAACGGGCGTCACCGTTTTGATATGGAAAGCGATGCGCCTGAAAATATAGGCAGACGTCCACAGATGAAGGAACCCGGAGAACGCCACGATCGAAGAGGTCGCCCGGAATCAGACGGTATGTCTCCTATGCCTTTTGCTGATATGGCGGATGCACCTGATGAAAAAAGACCCGAAATCGGGTTTGAACCTGAGGATGCACGCATCGGAAAACCCGACGGAATGAAGCCCTTGCATCCTGCAGTATTCAAGATTGTGATGGCTCTGCTGCTTCTTGGCGTCAATATCGGGATAGAATATTACAAAAGGTATTATGCCGAAAAACGCAGGCTGCAGGAACTGGAAAAGGAGAATCTGCGATACAGGTTGGAATATCTCCGGTATCAGATCAATCCTCATTTCTTCATGAACACGCTCAATAACATACACGCGCTGGTGGACATTGCGCCGGAAAAAGCCAAGGAAAGCATAGTGGAATTGTCGAGGCTTATGCGTCACGTATTGTATGACAGCGGGGATTTGACGGTCAGTTTGGCCAAGGAAGCGGATTTTCTTAAGCATTATATGTACTTGATGCGGCTGCGCTATACGGAAAATGTAGAGATTGAATACTCGTTTCCGGATGATTACAGGGATGCGCAGATTCCTCCGCTTCTTATGGCTACAGTGGCAGAAAATGCCTTTAAACACGGTATAAGCTATGAGAGCAGAAGCTATATAAGAATATCTGTCAAGGTTGAGGAGGGCAAGGTTGAGTTCAAATGCGTCAACAGCCTGGTTGGTCAAGCCTCCGAAAAAAAGTGCGGAGGTATCGGCTTGCAGAATATAAGTAAAAGATTGTCACTGCTTTATGGAAATGATTTCGTTTTCCATATGGATCAGTCGAAATCACAGTACGAAGTTCTGATTATTTTGCCTGCTCAGCCTCGCAAGATAGAGATGGAACAGGACGGATGTGCGGTCCGATAAGAAACTGCTCCGAAACAGTTGTTAAGCATAAAAAAACGATGGACCCGAATATGAAAGTGATTGCTGTTGACGATGAGCCGCTTGCGCTCGGCCAACTTGAGAAATGTATCGCAAAAGTGCCTTTTCTTGAACTTGCCGGTTCTTTTTCAAGTGCGTCAGGCGCGCTCAGATTTCTGAAAGGCAACTCTGTTGACGCAATGTTCATAGATGTGAATATGCCGGATTTATCTGGTCTGGACCTGGTTCGCTCCCTTGAAAATCCGCCGCTGATTGTATTCACGACGGCTTATTCAGAATATGCGGTTGAAGGTTTCAGGGTGAATGCCGTGGACTATCTGCTGAAGCCGTTCTCTTTCGATGAATTCCTTGCCGCATCGGAAAAATTGAAATCCAGAATGGAAATGCTCCGTGCTTCGCAGTCACAGCCGACGTCTTCTGCCGGAAATGACCTCCAGGATAAGTTCGTGTTTTTCAAGGCCGGATATAAGATCGTGAAAGTCAGCGTCTCGAATATTATTTATGTCGAGAGTATGAGCGAATATCTGAAAATCTACGAGGTGGGGGAGACTATGCCGAAAGTCGTGCTTTCGAGTTTCAGGAAATTGCAGGAAAAGTTGCCGGAATCTGTTTTCGTCCGTGTGCATAAGTCCTATCTGGTGAATCTCGCCAGAGTGTCGGAGGTAAGCGGCGGTACACTGTGTATGGAAGGCGGAAAGGTCATACCGATAGGGGACAGTTATCGGGCTTCGCTTATGAATCTGATGCAGGGCTCCCAAATGTAAAAACCTGATTTGAAATATTCGGTTTTTAGGAAAAAAATGCCTAAATTAGAGGCTATATTGGCCGTGGCGATAGGGATTGTAAAAATCCTGTTTTGTAGCTTCTGCCGAAGAGTGTAATCAGTTGTGCAAATGAGTGAGAATATCGTGACAGACAATCAAATCGGGAATATGACGAAACCTGTCATCTCATTTAAGGATGCAGAAATCCGCAATGCCGAAACTCCTGTGATATATGGTCTTGATATGGATGTCTATCCCGGTGATTTTGTGTACATTGTAGGTAAGGTGGGGACTGGGAAGACATCGATAATCCGAACCATAATCGCTGAGAATCAACTGGGCAAAGGGCGGGCAAAAGTCTGCGGTTTCGATCTGGGAACGATAAAAAACAAGGAGATTCCTTTTCTCAGAAGAAAAATCGGCGTGGTTTTCCAGGATTTTCAGTTGCTTATGGACCGTAGCGTCAGCGATAATCTGGAATTTGTGCTGAGAGCTACAGGATGGAAAGACAGCGAAGCGATAAAGAAGAGGATTCTTGAGGTTCTGGAGAATGTAGGTATGGAGAGTAAGTCCCACAAGATGCCTCATCAATTGTCCGGGGGTGAGCAGCAGCGAATAGCAATCGCCAGATCTCTTCTGAACAATCCCGGAGTGATAATAGCGGACGAGCCGACCGGAAATCTTGATAATGAGACTGCGGACGGCATAATGAAACTTCTTTCCGGGATCAACAAGACTAAGGGTACTGCCGTAGTTATGGTGACCCACAACAAATCCATATTCGAGAAATATCCGGGCCGGGTTATGGTGTGCAAGGATGAATCCTGCACGGAATTGAGATGAGATGCCGATGACAAAGAAGGAGAGATACAAAGGTGTTGTAGGCTGGTTTGAGGCGAATATGCCTGCGGCTGATACGGAGTTGCATTATGATTCTCCGTTTCATCTTCTCTTGGCGGTGATGCTGTCGGCCCAGTGCACGGACAAGAGGGTCAATATGGTTACTCCTGAATTGTTCTTGAAATATCCGGATGCCAAGTCTCTGGCGGAAGCGTCATTTGAGGAGGTGTTCGAGCTTGTCCGCAGCATTTCTTATCCGAACAGCAAGACACGTCATTTGATAGAGGCGTCCGGAAAGCTTGTAAGCGAATTTGGCGGAGAGATTCCGTCCGATATAGATTCATTGCTTACTCTGCCGGGAGTCGGAAGAAAAACTGCGAATGTCATTGCCTCGATCATATATGACAAGCCCGTGATTGCAGTGGATACGCACGTGTTCAGAGTTGCACATAGAATAGGCCTTTCAGATGGCCGGACACCTGAAGCTGTTGGCAAGGAACTTGAGGCGAATATACCTGAAAACAGACGGCCGATAGCTCATCATTGGCTTATTCTTCAGGGACGCTATGTCTGTACGGCCCGTAGGCCTCAATGTTCGGAATGCGGTTTGACCGTCTGGTGTCGGGAGTTTGCGCGAATTTCAAAAAATAAAGATTTATAAAAGAAGCGACGTTAAATGGATTCAATTATTCAGTTTACATCCGAGAATATCTTTCTGATAGGTTCAATCTTGGTCTTCACGGCAATCCTGGTGTCCAGGACCGGAAATAAGTTCGGGGTGCCGTCCCTCCTCATATTTCTCCTCGTGGGAATGTTGTTCGGTTGCGATGGACTGGGGTTGGTGTTTGATAATTACAATTTGGCACAGTTCCTCAGTATCGTGGCATTGTGTGTCATATTGTTTACGGGCGGTCTTGAAACCAAGTTGAAGGATATCCGTCCTGTTTTAGGCCCCGGAATAGTTCTTTCCACTCTTGGCGTGCTTCTGACAGTGGTGTTTACTGGCTCATTCATTTTCTTCCTGTCACGAATAGAAAGGCTCGGGCTATCGCTGTCCATAGTGATGTGCTTCCTGCTTGCCGCCGTGATGTCTTCTACGGATTCAGCGTCGGTGTTCAGCATATTGAAGAACTGCAATCTGAGACTGAAACAGAATCTCAAGCCTATGCTCGAGCTCGAGTCAGGTAGTAATGACCCTATGGCATACGTGCTTACTATCGTGCTTATTCAGGTCGCACAGTTGCTATTCGATCCGAGTTCAAGCGCAGGTATCAACTACTCGCAACTTATATGGGGCTCTCTCAAGACACTGGTTCTTCAGATGTCCATCGGTGCCTTGTCGGGTATCCTCATAGGATATGCTACTGTGTGGGTAGTCAACCGCGTCAAATTGAACAGTGCTCCGCTCTATTCCATCCTTCTGCTCGCTGTCGGAATGTTCTCGTTTTCGATGACGCAGATGATTCAGGGTAACGGCTATCTCGCGGTCTATATCGCAGGCTTCGTTATCGGAAACAAGCCGATGAATCATCGCAAGGAGATTCTATCTTTCATGGACGGTATGACTTGGGTTATGCAGATCGGAATGTTCTTGAGCCTCGGATTGCTCGTCAATCCGAAGGCGATGATAGACATCGCACCTATCGCGCTGCTTATCGGTCTCTTCCTTATATTCATCGCACGTCCGCTGACGGTATTCATCTGTCTTATGCCGTTCAGAAAAATCACTTTCCGGGCAAAATGTTTTGTTTCCTGGGTGGGACTGAAAGGTGCTGTGCCGATAATTTTCGCCACGTATCCGATTGTTGACAACATACCTGGTTCGGAGCAGATTTTCAACATCGTCTTTTTCATTACGCTCCTGTCTCTTATCTGTCAGGGTATGTCAATTCCGCGAATCGCGAAGAGGCTTCATCTCGATTTGCCGATGAAGCCGGCTCCTGACACATTCGGAATTGAGATTCCGGAGGAAGTCGGAAAACTTCAGGATTATACATTGACTGATGAAGACCTTAAAAACGGGAATACATTGAAGGAAATCAATCTTCCGGAAGGCTCCCGTGCCATTATAGTAAAGCGTGACAACAAATATATAGTTCCTGACGGACGTATCCGTTTGCGGGCGGGGGATCAGATGCTGATACTGTTCAGCGAGAATGATGATGAATTGCCTGATTTGAAAGATATAGTTGAGAAATTCAAGTAGTAGTGGACAGTTATGAAACGAATCCTTATTGTTGATGATGAAGCAGATATCTGCGAAATTTTGAAATATAATCTGGATAAAGCCGGATTCCAGTCGTCGGTGGCGCATTCCGCGGAGGAAGCCGTGCTGTCGGGCCTCTCCGGATATGATCTTGTGCTGCTGGATGTGATGATGGAGGGACTTTCAGGTTTTCGCCTGGCCGAGATTATGAAAAACAATCCGGAGACTGCGCGGATTCCGATTATATTCGTGACTGCCCTTGATAATGAAGACGATACAGTGAAGGGCCTGGGATTAGGCGCTGACGATTACATCTCAAAACCGTTTTCTGTCCGTGAGGTCGTATCCAGAGTCCAGGCGGTGCTTCGCAGGTCTGCTGATTCGCATAAAGTATGCGGCAATCAGTTGGAGTATAAGACTTTGGTCTTGGATGATGACAGAAAGTCCGTTACGGTGGACGGCAAGGAGGTCGATTTGACCAGGATTGAATACGGTATTCTTCATCTCCTGCTTTCTAAACCGTCTCACGTATATTCGCGAGAGGAAATTCTTGCAGAAGTATGGCCAGACGAGGTCATTGTCCTGGGGCGCACGGTAGATGTAAATATCACGAGACTCCGCAAGAAACTCGGAGACTATGGACATTGTATAGTGACGCGCCACGGGTACGGCTATTGTTTTGACGAATCCGGAAAATGAGCAAGAAAAACATATCCCTCAGCTCCAAGCTTTTTATAGTCGTATCATCGCTGTTCCTGTCGTTTGCGCTCTGCTTTCTATTTTTTCAGTATCAGCGAGAAAAGACGTACAGGCTTAATATCCTCAATACAAGGCTTCAGGACTGCAATAATGACATAAGGGACTTGCTTGTGTCTTCGCCGGAGTCTCTGCCCGCATTTGAAGAACGTCTGAAGAAAGAAGGCATCAGGGTTACGGTATTGGATATGCACGGAAAGGTGCTGTCTGACAGTCAGGCCGCTGATTCAAGCGCATTTGAAAATCATATCGGAAGAAAAGAAATTCAAGATGCACTTTCCACCGGAGTCGGATATGACATAAAGAGGCCGTCCAAGACTATGGGCGGAAAATGGTTCTATTCGGCGACGGCATTTCCTGAGGATGACGTAATCGTGCGTACATCGCATCTGTACGATGTGTCAATGGCGCGAATGCTGGCTTCCGACAAGGGCTTTCTGTGGATTGCTTTGGGCTTGTCCCTTGTCTTGATATTCGTATATTTCCTGTATGTGCGCAAGATAAAGCAGAATATAGAATATCTGCGAGTTTTCGCTGATATGGCGGAGAAGAATCAGGATATTGAAAACGCTGACATACAGTTTACTGACGATGAACTTGGAGAAATATCCCAGAATATAGTGCATCTGTATGCGAAACTTCAGAACAGCGAAGACGACAAGACAAGGTTGAAGCGCCAGTTGACGCAGAATATCGCACACGAACTCAAAACTCCGGTAAGCAGCATCAGAGGGTATCTGGAAACCATCCTTGACAATCCGGATATGGAAGAATCAGTGCGCAATGATTTTGTGTCAAGGTGCTATGCGCAGAGTACAAGGCTGGGAAACCTGATAACCGACATTACCTTGCTTTCGAAGATAGACGAAGCTTCAGGTACCTTTACAGCGGAAGATATTGATGTCGAACAGCTTGTGAGCGAGATAAAGAAAGAAGTGGAACAGCAGCTCGAATCTAAGAAGATGAAAATGCTGGTTCTTATCCCGCCGGAGATTATCGTCCGGGGAAATCAGCTCCTGATATATTCCGTCTTCAGGAATTTGACAGACAACGCTATCGCTTATGCCGGTCAGAATGCGACGATAACGGTGCAGTATCTCGAAGAAGATGCAGAGCATTATTTCTTCAGTTTTTCCGACAATGGTGTCGGAGTGCCGCCGGAGCACCTTCCTCATCTGTTTGAGCGCTTTTACAGAGTTGACAAGGGACGTTCACGGAAACTTGGAGGTACTGGTCTCGGGCTTGCGATAGTCAAGAATGCAGTAATTCTTAACGGAGGCAAAATCTCGGTTAAAATAGCGAAATCAGGAGGCCTGGAATTCGGTTTTTCGCTTAAGAAATCAGTTTGAACCTATAGACGCTTGAGGTCGTAGTCCGCCTTTATTTTGTCGAGAATGCTGCAGACAACCTTGAATGTGCGGCTGTAATGGCTATAGTTTGCAGGAGTTATGAAGTTAACGCGCCCCTGCTTCAGGAGTTTCTCCGCGACAGCCTTTTTCTGCCCGTCTTCCGGATTATAAACTGCGATCGAGTGCCCTCCGAACATAGACACAATCTTCATACAGGGAACGTCGGTCTCACCGTCTCCGATGTAAATCATTTGCGAAAATGGAATACGCTTCTTGTCTTCTGCGGTGCTCTCGTTGACTTCCTTGGTGTCGCGTGCGCTGAAAATGCCCTTGTTTATCTTGAACAGGAATTGAGTCTTGGCTGTGTAATCCACAGCGATTCCTGGCCATTCGGCCTCGCCTTTTGCATCGTACAGGAACGAACTCGCGAAGATGTGCTTGAATTCCTTGGCGATGGGGCAGCCCTCGATGATTTCCTTGAGTCCCGATGAATTTATGTAGTGCTCAACTTTCACGCCTTTGGAACGTCCATATTCATTGACGAGGTCAAACCAGGTGGTAAGCCCGTCAAACAGTCTGATGTCTTTTCCGAATTTCTTGAATTCGCTGCGCTTGAGCCGGATGCCGTTTTCTTTGGCCTCATCGACCATCAATTTCATATAAGACAGAATGTTGCTGGCATCCTGTCCGCAGGCAATCTGATTGCTTTTGTCCCAGAATTCTTCCGGAGTCTTGCCGATTGCCTGGATGAATCCGAATTCCTGCATATTTCCCGGCGACAGCGTGCCGTCGAAATCATATATAAGTGCAACGATAGGTCTTTTGGCCATAGTTCGAACCTGTTCTTAAATGTCTGTGGCTGAAAAAGTCAGGCGGCAGCCACACTCCGGATGGCGAATATAGCGAAAAGTTGCTACATTTGCGAAGAATAACGGAAAGTTTGACTTTTCATTATTGCAACGGCCGTTTAGGACGTAAACACGCTGATAACTTAATTGAAGCGGCAACTGCTTCTTAATACAAATTTAAAAATGGAACATTATTTTTCTAGACTTCAGAATGCCGTCAGGCTATATTGGGATACACCTGCTGTCTGCAATTATCGCGGAGAGTCGTTCACTTATGGCGAACTGGCCACACAGATAGAAAGATTTCATATCTTCTTCGAGGCTTGCGGGTTGAAAAAGGGTGACAGGATAGCGGTGTGCGCAAAGAATACTGCGCGGATGGCCGTATCATTCCTTTCGATAAATACGTATGAGACGGTGGTCGTGCCGATTCTTTCCGATTTCACACCGGAGAGCGTGAATCATCTCGTGGACCATTCGGAAAGCCTTATGTTGTTTACCGACAATGATATATGGACGAAATTGGATAAGTCCAAAATGCCGTCTGTCATTGCGGTCATAAGTGTCAATGATTTCTCTCTGCTCTATGCGGGCAGCGAGGAGGTCAGCAAAGCGTACGCTTCCGTTTCGGAGAGGTTCGCCGCAAAATATCCTATGGGATTTACGGGTGAGAATGTCCATTACAATACCGACAACTGGGATGACCTTGACATAATCAATTATACTTCAGGTACTACCAGCGCTCCTAAAGGCGTGATGCTGACTTACAGGGCATTGAGCGCTACCGTTGATTTCGGACAGCGCTATATTCCTTCTTCCAATAAGTTCAAGATGGTTTCGATGCTGCCTATGGCGCATATGTACGGCCTCGTATATGAGTTTCTCTATCCTTTGTGCAACGGCACCAGCATCACATTCCTAGGCAAGACTCCGTCTCCGACACTTCTTCTTTCCGCAATGCGTGACGTCCGTCCGTATCTGCTTATAACCGTGCCTCTGGTTATGGAAAAGGTGTTCAAGAGTGCCATAAAACCGGTTCTGGAGAAGCCTGTGATGAAGGTTCTTACGAAGATTCCTGGAATTAACTCGATAATGTTCAGTAAAATACGTGAGAAACTTCTCGGGGCTCTCGGTGGAAATCTCCAGATGATAATAATGGGAGGTGCTCCGCTCAATCCTGAAGTGGAAAAATGGTTCAAGAAACTGGGGCTTCCTTACACTGTCGGATATGGAATGACAGAAGCGGCTCCGCTCCTTGCTTATGAGGCTTGGGACAAATATGTGCCAGGTTCTTGCGGAAAATCGGTTGATTGCGCTACTGTACGTATTGATTCAGAAGATCCTGAGCACGTGGTGGGAGAGATTCAGGCCAAGGGTGCGAATATCTGTCTCGGTTATTACAAGAATCCGGAGGCTACCGCGATGGCATTTACACCTGACGGATACCTTAAGACCGGAGACCTCGGCGTAATCGACGCAAACGGAAATATCTTCATCAAAGGACGCAGCAAAAGTATGATTCTCAGTGCCAACGGCCAGAATATATATCCTGAGGAGGTCGAGGCTGTCGTCAACAATCAGGATTATGTTGTCGAGTCCGTTGTGGTGGACAGGGCCGGTAAACTCGTGGCGCTTGTCTATCTTGACAGCGATGCCATACGCAAGAACGGGCTTGATGCAGAAGCTGTTGCCGATATTCCGGAACATATCCGCATCAATGCGAACAAGGCGCTTCCGTCTTACAGCCAGATTCAGAAGGTCGAGACTGTGGATGCGCCGTTCGAGAAGACGCCGAAGATGAGTATCAAACGCTTCATGTATAAATAGAGCGGCTGAATAAAACGCGGTCTACTGCGGGCGGTTATTCTTATGCAACGAAAGAATAACCGCCCGCATCTATATGGGGATGTTAAAAAATATACAGATGAACAGCAAATCGAACTTTACGGGAATAGCTGCCGCAATATTGGTCGGCGTCCTGATGTTTGTGTCCAATCCTGCAAAAGCGTTCCGCGAGCAGAAACCTTACAAAATGGATATCTCAATATCTATTATGGGTGGCGGCGCTTCTGTGCTGGAAGACAGATTTATGAACGGGTATGCTAATTATTATTCTGATTTCAATTCGAAGAGGTATCCGGATGTAGAACATTACTATGCAGACTATATTAAAGATACGTGGAACTCGACTGTTTGTTACAATCTGAAGGCGGATGTGAAGGTGCTTCCTTGGTTGGCTGTCGGCGGAAACTTCAGTTATCAGCAAATCGATGGCTCTGTATGTCACGGTTTCAATAGAGGAAACATCAAGAATATAACCGGGCGCGTTTTTTATGTTATGCCGGAAGTTAGATTCGACTATTTCAGAACAAGGCTGACTACGCTTTCTTCTGCCGTAAGCGTTGGCGTCGGTTTTCACGACAACTTCAAGCGGAGTGTTTATCCGGAGTTTCAGGTGAATCCGATTTCCTATTCCCTTGGAAATGTCGTGTACGGAAAAATAGCTCTGGCTTTCGGAACCCTTATAAACGGTGTCGAATTCGGAGTAGGTGTCAGGTTTTAAAAATTGGATTGTATGAAAACTATGAAATACAAAACATTGCTTGTCGCAATGTCAACAATCGCCCTTACGGCGTGGGAATGCCATCATTATTATGATTATCCTGCTGGCCGGGAGTATGAACTGTATGCAAGATCTGTGGTGGATAACGTGGTGAGAGAATCAGTTGACGGACTTGACTGCGTGATGAAAATCTACGAGGTTACAGGCGGAAAACCTGAAACTGGAAAAAAGTATACGGTAAGTGATGGAAATTTGCATACAATTTCTCCGATTGTATGCAACGTGGAGAATAAGGATACTGTGTGGACTTATGGCTCTATGCGTATCAGACGCTCCCAGCTTGCAGATGTCTGGAATGTTGAGAATAAGGCTGAAAAATCCAATGAGGATGGACACAAATACAATTTTTCAGTAGAGGCTAAACTTGAAAGCGAGCCTGATTCATCGCACGTAAGGCATCCGTGGACAATGACGTTCAGCGGGACTCGTATCGAGAAGACTGCCTACTCTATGCAGTACAAGTCTGAGACTCCTGTAAGTGTCACTTGGGACAATTATGAGATTTTCTCTGAGCGCGGTTTTGATATACGGGGACAATTTATGATAAATTTGAGGAAAGGCGAAAGTACTCTTGATTGGATTCGCGCAATATATACGGATGCAGGCCAGACGTACGAAACATCTCTGTAATTGATATGACAAATTGTCATTAAAGGACGATTGGAATATAATTTGACTTTGAAGGGCTGTCCGAAAATTCGGGCGGCTCTTTTGCTGTACAGGGATAGGAGGAATTTGAAAAATTCACATATCTGCAGCTGCTTGGAACGCTTGATTGTTAGAGGATAATATGTTAAAGGCCGATAAGGTCAAAGTAAAGACAAATATTAAAATTAAAATATTATGGCTGAGATAAAAGGTAAAATCGGAGTAACTACGGAAAACATCTTTCCGGTGATCAAACAGTTTTTGTATTCTGACCACGAGATCTTTTTGAGAGAGCTGGTGGCCAACGCGGTAGATGCGACTGAAAAGATGAAGGCCTTGGCGTCTTCAGGTGATTTCAAGGGCCTCCTTGGCGAATTGGCTGTCCGCATTGAACTGGACGAAAGCAAAAAGGAGCTCAAGATTATCGATAACGGTATCGGTATGACAGAAGAAGAGATTGACAAATATATCAATCAGATAGCATTCTCTTCAGCCGGCGAATTCCTTGAAAAGTATAAAGACCAGATAGGCAACATAATCGGTCATTTCGGACTCGGTTTCTATTCCGCATTTATGGTGTCAAAGAAGGTTACCATAGAGTCGCTTTCTTGGAAAGAGGGCGCGAAGGCTGTGAAATGGTCTTGCGACGGCAGCCCTGAATATGAAATGGTTGAGTGCGAGAAAGCTGACAGAGGAACGACCATAACGCTTTATCTAGATGACGATTCTTCAGAATTTGCCACGAAGGGAAAGATTGAGTCCCTGCTGAACAAATACTGTAAATTTATGCCGTTCCCGATAGTGTTCGGTAAGGAACAGGAATGGAAAGACGGCAAATATGTCGATACTGACAAGGATAAGGTAATCAATTCAGTGGAGCCATTGTGGACACGCAAGCCAGCTGACCTCAAAGATGAAGATTACAAGGAATTCTACAGAAATCTGTATCCTACCTATGAGGAGCCTCTTTTCTATATTCATCTGAACGTGGATTATCCGTTCCACCTTACCGGAATCCTGTATTTCCCTAAAATCAAGGACAGAATGTCTGTCGAGAAGAACAAGATTCAGTTGTATTGCAACCAGATGTTCGTCACGGATCACGTGGACAATATCGTCCCGGACTTCCTTACGTTGCTTCACGGCGTCATCGATTCTCCGGACATTCCTCTTAATGTGTCCAGAAGCTATCTGCAGAGTGATTCGAACGTCAAGAAAATTTCAGGATATATCACCAAGAAGGTCGCTGACAGACTTGAGGAGATATTCAACAGCGACAGGAAATCTCTCGAGGAGAAGTGGGATAATCTCAAACTCTTCATCGAATACGGAATGCTGTCAGATGAGAAGTTCTGCGAAAGGGCGATGAATTTTGCTCTGCTTAAGAATACTGACGGCAAATATTTCAGTTTTGACGAATACAGGAAGGCCATCGAAAGTGAACAGACTGATAAGGACAAGAAGGTTGTATATCTTTACGCTACTGATGCGGATGCCCAGTATTCGTTTATCGAGGGTGCGAAGAACAAAGGCTACGATGTCCTGCTGATGGATTGTGAATTGGATTCTCATTATGTGAATCTGCTTGAGCAGAAGTTGAAGGATTGCCGTTTCTGCCGTGTGGATTCGGATGCGGTGGATAACCTGATTCCGAAGGAGGACAGGACAAAGCCTACTCTTACTGAGGATGAGAAAAATGATGTTTCCGATCTTTTCAAGGCCGTTTTGCCTAAAGACTATGAATATTATGTAGATGTTGATAATCTCGGACAGGACGGAGCCCCGATTCTTATAACTCAGAATGAGTTTATGCGCCGTTATCGTGAAATGAGCGCAATGGGTGGCGGCTTGAATTTCTATGGGAATATGCCTGCTTCTTACAACATAACTGTCAATGCCGAGAATCCTGTAGTAAGCAAGATACTTGAGGCTGAGAAAGCATCTGTTAAACCTATGGAGGCTGTGGCTGATGCGGATCCGGAGATAGTAAAGGCCGGAGAAGCAAAGGACGCGACAGAAGATCAGAAGAAGGCGGCTAAAGACGCCAAGGATGCCGCACGCGAGGCTAAAGATGCTGCCCGTTCGGTTCATAAGGCTGATATTGAAGCATTTGCTTCTGAAAATGAGGCGCTCCAGCAAATCGCTGACTTGGCTCTGCTTGCCAACGGATTGCTTAAAGGAAAGGCATTGAGCGATTTTATTGCCCGCAGTCAGAAGGTGGTTAGCGAGGCATATCTGAAGAATACGAAATAAAATTGTTATCTTGCAGGACCGGTCTTGTTGGGCCGGTCTTGTTGTGTAAATATCAATTGACATTATATGAAATCTATCGTGAAAAACGCGGTCGCTGTGGGATTGTTCCTCTTCGCGACGTTGAGTCTGGCAAATGCGCAGACAACAGAGTCTGTGACCATTAAAGGCTCGAAAGGCAATTTGTCAGCGATTGTCCAGAAACCTGAGATAAAGGACGGGCAGAAAGTCAGAGTTGCAATTTTATGTCACGGATTTACATCTTCAAAAGAGTATAAGCTGCTTTGCGATATTGCCGACAGCCTTCAGCAGAGAGGGATTGCCTCCATCAGATTTGACTTCAACGGTCACGGAGCCAGCGAAGGTAAACTGGAAGATATGACTGTAGTTAACGAATTGGAGGATGCCAGAAGGGTGATTGCATACGCGTTGCAGCAGACTTGGACACGGGACGTAAGTCTTGTTGGCCATTCCCAGGGTGGCGTTGTAGCTTCAATGCTCAGCGGTGAACTTAATTCCGGCATACGTTGCGCCGTGCTTTGTGCTCCTGCGGCTGTCCTCCGTGAGGATGCTCTGAAAGGCGAGTTGATGGATGCTAGGTATGATCCGGTAAATCTGCCAGACTACGTTAATATATACCAAGGTAAATTACGTATTGGAAAGGCTTACCTTGAGTCCGCGCAGACATTGCCGATTTATGAAACGGCAAGCCGATATGAAGGTCCGATGCTTATAGTGCACGGCACCGCAGACCGCATCGTTCCATACACCTACGGCGAGCGTTACAAGAGGGAATGCAAGAATGCCGAACTTGTGCTGCTGCCAGGCGTGGACCATATGTTTATGAAACCGCAGGAATATACCCGTGTCGCAGGTATGGTGGCGGACTTCATTGCGAAACATTAGTGAAATCGGACTCACACTCATTAAGAGGATGATCTGCAAACAAGCGGTTCATCCTCTTCTTCTTTGGGCTAGACGCGAACCGCTTAGTGTCAAAGAAATTTTGACGCAGATGACGAGTAAACTTTAGAAATGACTTGATGTTGTCTCAAGGCTCTGACAGAGTTCCGCTTCGCTCCATCCACCCTTCGGAACTTTGTTCCTCAGGGAGCCGCTCACGAGGCCGCGGCCGGCCACGCTCTGCTAGAGCCTCGAGACAATCATTAAAACTTATTTCACTAGTGTTTCATCTTTTTTGGGAGAACGTATTACTGCCTTACTACCTTGACGACGTTCTTGAGAGTCTTGAGCTGCGAGATGATTTTGTCCAGCTCCATATTTGACGGGACTGATACCTTCATTGCGATGTCGTACGTGCCGTTGCGCTGATTTTCATTCACGTTGAATTGGCGCATAGTGGCGCGGAAAGTGTTCACAATATCCATTATCTGATTGATAATGAACGGCTCGATGGCGGTGATGACCCGGAGGGTAGCCTGGAATGTTCCGCTCGTCGGCGTATCAGCCCATCTTACCCTCTGGATTCTGTACGGATACATCTCAAGAAGCCGGGCCGCGTTAGGGCACGACATCCTGTGAATCTTGATGCCCTCAGTCCTCGTGACAAATCCGAACACGTCATCGCCGAATACCGGATTGCAGCACTTGGACATCTTGTAGTCAAGCCCTTTCAAATCCTTGGCGTTGATTACAAGAATATCGTCGGACGACTTACCTGAAATCCACTTGTTTCTGGATTCTTCAGCCGCTGCCTGGTCTGCTGCGCGTGCAGCCTCAATGGCCTTGGCCTCATTTTCGTCGTGGCTTGTAATGAAAGTCTTGATCTGGTCTATGTCAAGAGTGCCGTCACCGATGGCTGCGAAGAAAGCATTGACGGTAGGCATCTTCAGCTTCTTCATGAATTCGGCCATCATATCGTCAGGGAACTCGAGCTTCCAGTTCTTCAACCTTCTGGTAAGCAGTTCCTTGCCTTCAGCGGCGATTTTGTATTCGGCCTCGCTGAGCGCCTGTCGTATCTTGTTCTTCGCCTTGGTGGAAACGACAAAATTAACCCAGTCCGATGACGGTTTCTGGTTCTTTCCGCTCATTATTTCCACGATGTCTCCGGTCTTAAGTTTCTCCTTGATAGATACAACTTTTCCGTTGACCTTTCCTCCTGTGCACTTGACTCCCAGGTTGGAGTGTATGTTGAACGCAAAGTCCAGTACAGATGAGCCTGTCGGAAGAATTCTCAACTCTCCTGAAGGCGTGAATACGAAAATTTCTTTTGAAGGCGGTTGAGGCAAGTCCTCGGCAGATGTATCCTGCGGATGCTCAAGATTGTATCTTACTGAAGTCAGCCATTTGTCCATAGTGACTTCGTGCTTGATGCCTTTGTAGGACCAGTGCGCGGCGTGACCGTTCTCGGCTATGTCGTCCATTCTCTTCGTGCGGATCTGCACCTCCACAAATGCGTTGTCCTTGTTCTTGACAGTGATGTGAAGGGATTCGTAACCGTTCGACTTAGGATTGGAAAGCCAGTCTCTAAGTCTGTGAGTGTCAGGCTCATACTCCTCTGTGACATAAGAATATACTTTCCAGCAGAGGTCTTTCTCCGTTTTGCTGTCCTCATCGCAGTCAATTATGAATCTGATGGCAAAAACATCGAAAACACCCTCAAACGGCACCTTCTGCTTCTGCATCTTCTTGTAGATGGAGTAGGCAGTCTTCGTTCTGATTTTCAGTTTATATTTTATGCCCGCATCCGAGAGCTTCTTTTCGAGTGGTCTGATGAACTCCTCCGTAAGCTTTACCCTGTCTTTCTCGGTGGCCTTCAACTTGTTGGTGATGAGACGGTATTCCACCGGATCGGCGAATCTGAAATATATGTCTTCCAATTCGCTCTTGATATTGTAAAGTCCCAGCTGATGAGCCAGAGGTATGTACAACATCAGAGTCTCGAGTATTTTCCTTTCCTTAGACAGTTTCGGGAACATCTCGAGATTCCTCATCACCTCAAGCCTGTCAGCGATTTTAAGGACTGTAACTCTCGGGTCAGTAGAATATTGGACAATTAGCTTCTTGTAATTCTCCGCCTCAAGGCGCGTGTCTTTCGGCTTAATGGTCGCTATCTTGTCCAGACCGTCCACCATAGTGTAAACTTCCGGCGGGAAATTTGCGGATTTAATGTCGTAGTCGGGATGCTTCCGCAATGCTTCGTGCAGAAATACCGCAGCCACGCATTCAGCCTGCAATCCGATTTCGTCTGATACGATAAGTGAAACATTCATAGGATGTTCAAGGAACGGATGCCCGTTGTCTCTCAAATCATCTTTCAATGCTTCTGATGCCAGTGTCCAGGCCCGACGGATCATCGCCTTGCCTTCTTCATTGTAATGCGGGAATTTTTCGTCTATCAGATCCATATCATCTCCTTATCTCAAATTAACCGCTTGACCTCCTCGGGCTAAAGACAAACCGCCCTTGGATTTTGACCGCGAATCAAGCCAAAGATAATAATTTGAAATCTGTTTTGAAATAGTCGGGGCGGACAAAAATAAGCAAACATTGGAGGTGAATGTGCCTATACGATAAAAATGCCTAATTTTGCAGGACTGATCTATGCTGAAAGACAGGATAGACGGAAATGTCATTTCAAAAACAGGTATTCGAGCATTATGAACCCGACATCGAAGAAAATGAAAGTCTGCATTGTGGGTGGCGGGGCTGCCGGCTGTTTCGCGGCAATCTGCATTAAGGAAGCCGCACCGGCTGCGGAAGTGGCTGTTTTTGAGGCCGGAAAGAAAATCTTGGCAAAGGTGGCCATTACCGGCGGAGGACGGTGTAATCTTACAAATTCATTTGCAGATGTCCGGAGCATTGAATCCGTATATCCTCGTGGACACAGGCTTATGCGGCATTTGCTTAAAGAATTCAGTAATGAGGATGTCCGCAACTGGTTTGAGAACCGCGGCGTACGCCTGGTGACGCAACCTGACAATTGTGTTTTTCCTCAGTCTCAGGATGCTATGGAAATAGTGCATCTGCTTGAAAATCAGATGCGGAGGCTCGGGGTTAAAATCTATGTCGGTCACAAGGTCTCAAGGATTGAACCGATTTCTGACGGCAATCTAGGTTTCAAATTGTCGTTCGTTCAAAGAGAACAAGCACTGGAAATGAAGGCTGAAACGGCTGATATCGTGCTGGTTACAACAGGCGGAAGCCCTAAAGCGGGCGGACTGTCAATGCTTGAACCTTTTGCTTTGGATATAGAGCCTCCTGTTCCTTCGCTTTTCAGTTTCAATATAGGCGTCGGAAAGGAGCAAGGCTCCAGGGCTGAAAAGCAGCAGGGGCTTGAGACTAAACAAGGTGTGACTGAGAGTGCAGGCTACTCGCGTGATGCTGAACTTTCAAGCCTGATGGGTACGGTCGTTGATGATGCCGTAGCAGGCATTGCAGGCACTAAATTCCGCGCCTCAGGACCGCTGCTGATTACAGATTGGGGAATGAGCGGGCCTGCAATCTTGAAATTGTCTTCTTATGCCGCAAGATTTCTTGCCGAGAACAATTACAATGCGAGTCTGATTGTGAACTGGTTGGGCCCGGAAACTAACGGAGATGATGCTGTGTCAATGCTTAAGGGCTTTGCCTCACAGAATCCACAGAAACAGTTGTCCAACATATTCCCGGAGGCGTTCAATAGCCGCCTGTGGACTTTCTTCTTACATAGGGCCGGCTTGCCGGACACAAGGCGTTGGGCGGAATTGGGAGGTAAGGGAATGAGCCGTCTGGCTGCGGTACTGACATCCGATGTATATCCGATAGTCGGGCGCAACAAGTTTAAGGGGGAGTTCGTCACCTGCGGGGGAGTCTCGCTTTCCAATGTCAACTCGAAAACGCTTGAGTGCCGTAGTTGGCCCGGTCTGTATTTCGCGGGAGAAGTGCTTGATGTAGATGCTATTACAGGCGGATTCAATCTTCAGGCCGCGTGGACAATGGGATATGTTGCCGCCCGTTCCATCGCGTCCAGTTCTGACGAGTGATGCCAGAAGATTGTCCTGACGAGTGATGCCGTGCATTCAACTTTGAAACATTCTGATCTCAGCTCTCTTTCCAGACTTTAAGATATTCCTGTAGAGCCCACATCTCGTCACGGTAGCGTGCTGCTGCGCTGTAATCGAGCTCGGCTGCGGCTTTCTTCATCTTCCTGCGAGCCTCTTCAGCGGATTTCTCAATCTGAGGACGTGACATCGACCTGATTACCGGGTCCTGAAGCACTGCGGCAAGGTCTGCGTTTATGTAACCGTCAGTGTAAGCGGAATTCGATTGACGTTTGGAGTCGTCGCCCAAGCCGACAGTTATCCGGCCCTTTCCAAGCGCGCTGGGATTTGGAATGAAGGTAGGGGCGTCATAGGAATTTGAGGCTGTGACGCGCCCCAGGTTCTTTCCGTTGTCGCCCGCATTGCTTCCGAGCTCGGAAATCAGCATATTGTGCTTGACGTCAATCTGCTTAGGCGTGATATTGTGCAACTTATTGTATTCTATCTGCTTGGCGCGACGTCGGTTGGTCTCGTAGATGGTCTCCTGCATTGATTTTGTGACCGAGTCGGCATACATTATCACGAGTCCGTGGACATTGCGCGCGGCGCGGCCAGCAGTCTGTGTCAGCGCGACATTAGAACGGAGAAATCCCTCCTTGTCCGCATCCAGGATTGCTACAAGCGATACTGTAGGAATATCAAGACCTTCACGCAGAAGGTTGACTCCGATGAGCACGTCGAAAAGACCGTTCTTGAAGTCTTCAATTATCTCGACACGCTCGGCTGTGTCCACGTCAGAATGAATATATCTGCATCGGACTCCTCTCTTTCCGAAGAAATCGTCAAGTTCCTCGGCCATTCTTTTTGTCAAGGTGGTGACCAGCACTCTCTCGTCCGCTTCTGCCCTCTGGCGTATCTCTTCGAGGAGATTATCAACCTGGTCGTGAGTCGGACGTACTTCAATAGGAGGGTCCAGAAGTCCAGTCGGGCGGACAACCTGCTCGACAATGAGCCCCTCGGATTTGTTCAGTTCATACGCTGAAGGAGTGGCGCTTACATACACGGTCTGCCCTGTGATAGACTCGAATTCGTCAAACGTGAGAGGCCTGTTGTCTGCAGCAGCCGGAAGTCTGAAACCATATTCGATGAGCACGGATTTCCTGGAATGGTCTCCGCCGTACATTGCCCTGATCTGGGGAATGGTCACGTGGCTCTCGTCTATGAAGGTAATGAAGTCGTTCGGAAAATAATCTATAAGACAGAAAGGCCTCTGGCCCTCTTTTCTTCCGTCAAGATATCTTGAATAGTTTTCAACTCCCGGGCAATATCCCATTTCCTTGATCATCTCAAGGTCATATTCTACTCTCTGCTTCAACCGCTTGGCTTCCAGGTTCTTGCCGATGCTTTCGAAATACTCGATTTGCTTCACGAGGTCGTCCTGAATCATACTGACCGCACGGACAGACTTCTCTTTAGTGGTTACGAAATTGCCTGCAGGGTAGATCGGTACTTCCGTAAGCTGTTCTATGGTAGCGCCCGTAACCGGGTCGATCAATGACAATGCGTCAATTTCATCCCCGAAAAATTCTATTCGCACGGCCTCGTCGGCACCTCCGAGATACACATCGACGGTATCTCCGCGAACTCTGAACGTGCCTCTTTTGAAATCCGTTTCAGTCCTGCTGAACAATGCGTCAACGAGATGGTAAAGAAGCCTGGTCTCGCTTATCTGCTGGCCGACGCGTACAGTCACGGTCTGCTCGTGAAAGTCCTGAGGATTGCCTATGCCGTACAGACAGGATACGCTGGAAACGACAATCACGTCACGTCTTCCGGACATCAGGGCTGACGCGGCACTCAGCCTGAGCTTGTCAATCTGTTCGTTGATGCTCAGGTCCTTTTCTATATATGTGTCAGTTGAAGGAATATACGCTTCAGGCTGATAGTAATCGTAATATGAAACGAAGTACTCCACAGCATTGTTCGGAAAGAACGACTTGAACTCCCCGTACAGCTGTGCAGCCAATGTCTTGTTGTGACTTAGTATTAAAGCCGGCCTTTGAAGTTTTTCGATGACATTCGCCATCGTGAAAGTCTTGCCCGAACCTGTTACTCCCAAAAGAGTGACAGCATCGGCGTTCTGCCTGATGGCGGAACATATTCCGTCAATCGCTTCAGGCTGATCTCCGGCCGGCTTGTATTCTGATGATATCTTGAATTGCATAATATGATTGCCTGATGCTACATACCCATTGGCAGTCCAAAGATAATCAAATTCAGTGAATCGTTGTTACCACTTGTCAGTTCTGAACGGTACGACAGGCAGATTCATTGTGCCTGTAAGATTGCCAATCTGAAAATCTCGGAAGCAATATCTGGCCGCTACAGGGTTAGGGACTTCTTCGCAGGTCAACACTACGTAATTGCCTTTGTTTTCCGCTTTTGCCGGATGGAAAACTTTGTCTTCGCCTGCAATCTCGAATCCCTGGATGTCGTGCCAAGGGCTGAGTCCATCGTTTTTGGTATTGTAGAAATTTACGGTCAATTTGTTCCCGTCAACAGAATAATCCTTGAAAACAGGGCCCTCATAAGGTAACTCGCTCATACCGTAGGTCTTGTTGAGGGCAATCAATGCAAGCCTTTCGCCGACCTGCCTTTTCTGGCAAGGATGAATCTGATCCGTTTCGTATGGGTATGCCAGATCGTTGGTGCAGATGATTCCGCTGTTAGGAATGATGTCAACGGCTTTGCGCTGAGCTTCGCGAATTCGAGCTCCTGTCGTGCCGTCTCCTCCATAAGTCCAAGGAGCAAGTTCCACCTCATAGAAAGGAAGTTCTCCCTGTCCCCAGAGTTTACGCCATACTCCGACCATTGTGGAAAGCCTGTCGGCATAGTAATCGTAAAGACCGGCGTTGGTTTCGCCCTGATACCAGAGGAATCCCTTTATAGTATAATTGTGTACCGGATAGAGCATTCCGTTGTACATTACGTAGGATGAAACGTGGTGATACCAGCCACCTTTTGTCATAATCGGTTCGTGTGAGCCTGAAGGAATCGTATTCTCCGGATAGGAGTAAACGAGCTCTTTAGGCAGCCAACTCTCAACGGCGGAGCCACCCCAGTTGCAGGCGATTATGCCTACAGGTACGTCAATGGCAGTATTGAGAGCGGTCGCGAAGAACCATCCGGCTGCGGTGAAGTTTTTAGCAGTTTCGGGCGTAGTCTCAACCCATTTTCCTGCGACAGTGTCTTGAGGCGTCAGTGCTCCGGTCTTGGGAATTTTCACCTCGCGTACCTTGTCTTTCCATAAGCCTGCAGTCATTATGGCTTCGGTAGCGCCCTCTACAGGGCAACTGTGGAATCCGATGAGAGGCATTTCCATATTGGACTGGCCTCCGCATAGCCATACTTCTCCGACGAGAATGTCTGAAAGTGAGATGCTTCCGTCTTTGTCTGATATGGTTATTGTCTGCTTGTCATAGCTGCCGGCAGGAGTAGGGACTGCAATCTTCCATTTCCCGTCAGTGTCCGCTACCGTATTGAATTTCTCTTTTGACCAGGAAACCTTGACGTTCACTTTGGACGATGCTGCAGCCTGCCCCCATAGATTTGCACTGCTCTGCTGCTGGAGTACCATATGGTCTCCCAAGATTTGAGGTAGTTTGATCTTTGCGTCAGCGACTGTGCAGGAAAAAGCGAATGCCCCTGCGAGCGCCAACAATGCGATAAATTGATTTTTCATATTTAGATTTAATTTATGTGGCTTATGACTCGGACTTGAGTGTCGGACTCAGATATTATTGCGCGTCAGCCCGTTCGATGACTTCCAGACACATTCTGGTGTTGTGGTAAGGGCATTTCCAGAATCCTGCCTTGTCGTCCGTCCGGTTTTGTGTGCCGTCAGCCTTTAGACTCCAGAACCACTCACCGCCTTCCCGGTCTACAATGTGCTTGCGGATGAATTTCCAGGTGTCGTATGCCTTCTTCAAGGCTGAATAGTCACCTGTCAGCTGGTAGATGTTCAGATAGCCGACAACAGTCTCAGCCTGAACCCACCAATGTCTGTCAGCGTCAAGCGCTCCGCTGTCCTTATGGAATTCGTATATCATACCGCCGTCCGGAATATATCCTTCGGATGCCGCATCTGCAATCAGAATTATGTCCGTTTTGATGCTTTCAATGTCTTCTCCGATTACAGTCGCCGCCTCGTGCAGGAGCCAGGACGCCTCGATATCGTGACCGTATGATACGATGTTGTATTTGTTGTTCCAGTCATCGTCGAAGAACAGCCTGAGGTGTCCGTCTTTCCTGTCAAGGATTTTCTCACGGAAAATATACAGAAGATTCTGTATCCGTTCTTTCAGCCCCTCGTCTTCCCACACTCTGTATAATGCCGTATATGGCTCTATTATATGCAGATGCGTGTTCATTGTCTTGTGCTCGTTGGCATCCTTGGCGCTGAGCCTCATATCCGCAATCGGATTCCATTCTCTTGTAAGGGCCTCCAGGTATCCGTTCTTGACTTTGTCGAAACTGTGTGCTTCGATGTCGTTGAATAGCCTGATTGCGTATTCCTTCGCCTCTTCGTCTCCGGTTGCTCTGGCATATTCGCTCAAACCGTAAATCGCGAATCCGATGGCATAAATCTGCTTTTTGGTGTCAAGCGGATTGCCGTCCTTGTCCAGACTCCAGTAAACTCCGCCGAACTCCTTGTCGTAGAACTTGTCGATTATTTCACGTTTTGCCCTCGTGGCGGCCTGCAGGTATTCCGGCTTTCCCAGCACTCTGTATGAAGCGGAAAACGCCCAAAGAATTCTTGCATTGAGGATAGCTCCTTTTTCCGCATCAGGGTCAAGCGTCCCGTCTCCTTTGATTCTGCCGATGAATCCACCTTCGGGGTCAATACATCTGTTTATCCAATAGGGGAGAATGTTGTTCTCGAGTTCCTCCTGCACCTCATTGCGCAGGGAGGATATTTCCGGTGTGTTATTCATATAGTCGTGTTCAATCTTTCAAAAATAACACATAAAATCGCCAATGGCAAAAATAGAATCACGCCCATATTACAAATTGACAAAAAAGTATCAAACTTCAATTTTGGGTTTGCCCTGAGCTGGGATTTTTTATATTTTTGTAAGACAGATGTGCCGACAGATACGCTAAAATATAGCATTTCATTGGAAATCAAAAACATATAACAATAAAAGTATGAATCATAGAATACTGGCAACTGCACTTTTTGCACTTGCTGCTTCCGTAACAGCCGGAGCACAGACATTCACGTGTCAGCGTCCCGAGCCCCAGAACAGGCTATACACCTCTGAAACCATCGAGAATGTTATTGACGAGGTGACCAGTCAGCTGACAAATCCTAAGCTGGCCTGGATGTTCCGCAACTGTTTCCCGAATACGCTCGACACTACGGTGCATTACCGCGATGACAGCGACGGCAATCCTGATACATTCGTATATACTGGAGACATTCACGCGATGTGGATGCGTGATTCCGGCGCTCAGGTTTGGCCGTATGTCCAGTTTGCGGGCACAGACGGGCATCTGCGCAGAATGATAGCCGGCGTGCTTAACCGTCAGTTCCTTTCGCTAAGCATTGACCCGTATGCCAATGCGTTCAACGACGGCCCTACGGGTGATGGCTGGAATACGGACGGTACGGAGATGAATCCGAACGTGTATGAGAGAAAATGGGAAATCGATTCCCATTGCTATCCGTTGCGTCTTGCATACGAATATTGGAAGGTCACCGGGGATGAATCGGTGTTCGGTGACAAGTGGATCTCTGCGATGAAAGCGATTCTGAAAACTCTTAAAGAACAGCAGCGCAAGGAAGGCCACGGCAGTTATGTATTCACCCGTGTCACTGACCGTCAGCTTGATACGAAATGCTGCGCAGGTCTCGGCAATCCGGTTAAGCCTTGCGGATTGATAGCTTCTTCATTCCGCCCTTCAGATGACGCGACCACATTCGAGTTCCTCATTCCTTCCAACTTCTTCGCTGTCACATCTTTGCGAAAGGCGGCTGAAATCCTGGAAACCGTGAACAAGGATGCCTCGATGGCCGCAGAATGCAGAGACCTTGCTTCTGAGGTTGAGGCTGCCATCAAGAAATACGCAGTCGTGAAACACCCTAAGTTCGGCAAGATATATGCGTTTGAAGTTGACGGATTCGGCAATACCTATCTTATGGATGACTCGAATGCGCCAAGTCTGCTTTCTCTCGCATATTTGGGTGACGTGAAGCCTAATGACCCGATATATCGCAACACCCGCCGGTTTGTGTTGAGCGACAGCAATCCGTATTTCTTCAAAGGCAAAGCCGGAGAGGGAATCGGAGGTCCGCATATCGGATACGATATGATTTGGCCTATGTCAATAATGATGCGCGCGTTCACCTCATCGGACGATGCTGAAATCCGTGACTGTATGGTTTCTCTTATGAACACGGATGCGGGAACAGGCTTTATTCACGAGTCGTTCCACAAGGATGACCCGAAGAATTTTACCAGAGCCTGGTTCGCCTGGCAGAATACTCTCTTCGGGGAACTGGTTCTGAAACTCGTCCATAACGGCAAACTTGATCTGCTGAATTCCATCGTACTGGACAATGAAGGCAAGGCTGTCGTTTCCAAACATTGAGATTTAGAATTTAATTTGTAATTTAGCATCGGTGTTCCCGTATTGAAGGAGCACCGGTCTTTGTTTTATGTCCACTAATTGATGACGCTATGAGTGAAGTTCTTACAGAGATTACTCAGCTTTCCGAATTGGATTGCTTCCATATTGTTGACCGCCACAAGACTGAGTTTACATACCCTCTGCATCGTCATCGGGAATTTGAACTGAACTTTGTGGAACATGGCGAAGGTGTAAAACGCATAGTCGGTGACAGTATGGAGACTATCGGGGAATATGATTTGGCCTTGATCGGGGCGGAGAATCTCGAACACGTCTGGGAAGATGGAAATTGCCAAAGCAATGATATACGCGAAATTACCATCCAGTTCTCTCCGGAATTCTTTTCACCTGCGCTTCTTGCGAAGAATCAGTTTGATTCGATAAGGAAGATGCTCAAGTCTGCGGATCACGGAATTGCGTTCTCGCTGGAAGCGATAATGAGGGTATATCCTTATCTGGACAACCTGGCGTCAGAACAGGACCATTTCGTGCAGTTCCTGAAATTCCTGTGGATTCTCAACGAATTGTCGAAAAGCCCATATAAGATACTGGCCAGCAGTTCGTTTGCTCATTCGACAAGGAATCAGGAAAGCAGGCGCGTGGCAAAGGTTAAACAGTATATCAATGATCATTATTCCGAACAGCTGCGTCTGGACGATTTGGCATCGATGGTAGGAATGAGCCCTTCCGCTTTCAGCCGTTTCTTCAAGACACGTACAGGCAAATCGTTGTCTGACTATTTGCTGGATATCAGGCTGGGCTATGCTGCAAGGATGCTTGTGGATTCGACGAAAAACATCTCCGAGATATGCTACGAAAGCGGTTTCAACAATCTGTCCAATTTCAACCGTATTTTCAAATCTAAACGTAACATAACTCCGCGTGATTTCAGGGCTCTGTACAAGAAGACAAAGGTGTTCGTATAGTATCACGGGTGGACGAAAATTGTATTTTTACAACAATATGTCAATTTTGTATTAGTTCCGGTGACGCCGTCTGCCTAAATTTGCGTGTTTTGAAAATTATGACACTAAACCTCTTGGGTTCCAGCTGGACTCAAGCTACTTCTGGAAATGAAAATGAAGAAATCAATTGCATTGGCTTTGGCATTGACGATGGCGTCGTGCTCCAATAACACCGAGTTCTGGAAAGTTCAGGACGGTAAATTCGTACGCGGTGATGAATCATCATATTTCATCGGCGCCAATATGTGGTATGGACCTCTCCTTTTGTCGGATACGGATGCGGCGGATCCTGACCGACTGTATGCGGAGCTGGATTCTCTGAAATCTATAGGCATAACAAATCTTCGCGTGCTTGTCGGAGCGGATGGAAAGGCCGGGGTGAAATCCAAAGTGGAACCTGTACTGCAATATGAGCCTGGCAAGTATGACGAGAACGTGTTTGTAGGACTTGACCGTTTCCTTGTTGAACTCGGTAAACGCGAAATGTCTGCCGTATTGTATATCAATAATGCCTGGGAGTGGTCAGGCGGATTTGGACAATATCTCGAATGGGCAGGTGCCGGTACAGCATTGAGTACAACTGATGCGGCTTGGGATGATTACAGGGCTTTCACTTCGCAGTTTGTGACCAACGCGAAAGCGAAAGAGCTTTTTGCTGAAGATGTGAAGAATATAGTGGGCCGTGTCAATACGGTTTCCGGCAAGCCTTATTCGGAAGACCCGGCCATTTTCTCCTGGCAGATATGCAATGAACCGAGATGTTTCTCTGAGTCTGATTCGGTAAAAGCAGCATTCGCGGATTGGCTCTATGATGCTGCATCTTTGATTAAGTCGCTGGACTCCAATCATATGGTGTCATCCGGAAGCGAGGGTAGCTTCGGATGTGAATCAGATATGGCTCTTTATGAAAAGATACATTCCTGCAAGGATATAGATTACCTTACCATACATATATGGCCTTTCAACTGGAGCTGGGTGAGAAAAGAAACGCTCGCTGAGGACCTTCCGACTGCGATCAAGAATACGAACGATTACATAGATCAGCATATTGTCGTGGCGGAGAAATTCGGCAAGCCGGTAGTGCTGGAGGAATTCGGATTCCCGCGTGACGGCTTCCAGTTCTCAAAACAGTCAGGCGTGACACTTCGCAATGAATATTATTCCAATGTGTTTGACCGCATCGTGAAGTCTGCGTCCCAAGGCGGAGCTTTGGCCGGAGTGAACTTCTGGACTTGGGGAGGTCTGGCGAAACAGTCTCCGGTCAATATCTATTGGCAGAAGGGGGATGATTATTGCGGGGATCCTGCACAGGAGCAGCAGGGGCTTAATTCCGTATATCTGTCCGACGCGTCAACCGTCGATTTGATAAGGAATAAAATTTCGGAGATTGAATAATACTAACATAGTTGAAACGAAATAAACATATATGAGCAGTGTAGCAAAAGCAAAATTGTCGGAAAAGATCGGATATGGTTTCGGTGATATGTCATCATCGATGTTCTGGAAGATCTTTTCCTATTATCTTCCATTCTTTTATTCGAACATTTTCGGCCTGAGCCTGGCTCACGCCGGGACTCTGATACTCGTCACTAAACTGTATGACGCGATTTCGGACCCGGTGATGGGACTTATCGCAGACCGTACGCACACGAAATGGGGAAAGTATCGTCCGTATCTGTTATGGATAGCCGTGCCGTTCGCGATAGCCGGAGTGCTTACGTTCTATACTCCGCAGACAAGCAACGAGACGTTCAAGCTCGTGTATGCTTATGCCACATATATACTGATGATGACAGTCTATACCGCCATCAATGTGCCGTACGGTGCGATGTTGGGCGTGATGACTGACGACTCCAGAGAAAAATCAGTATTCTCTTCATTCAGAATGTTCTTTGCATTCATAGGCAGTTTCATAGCGATGGGGGCATTCGAGCCGCTGTTGAGGCTCCGTTCCTCCATTTTAGGTACATTGCCGGAGAAATGGACTTTGGCAGATTCCACTTCACTCGACTGGACTTTGGCAATGGTCATCATCGGACTGTGTTGTACCTTGCTGTTCCTGCTGTCCTTCTTTATGACAAGGGAGCACGTCACCGAGTCGGAAATGGCTAAAGAAAAGGAGATGGAGAAGTCGGATTCGAATTCGAATTCTTCAGCCTCTGAGCAGAAATCCGTATGGGAAGACCTTAAATGCCTTGTTTCAAACGGACCGTGGTGGATGCTTCTCGGCGGAGGCATAGCTGTCCTGCTGTTCAACTGCATACGAGGAGGCGCCGCCGCATATTATTTTGCGGATGTGCTCGGCGTGAACGCCGTGTTCACATTGGCGGCTTTCCTTACTGTCGGCGAGATTTCTCAGCTGGTCGGAGTGGTTGTGACTGTGCCGATATCTGAAAAGATAGGCAAGAAAGCTACTTTCCTTTCTGTATTGTCGATTATTACCGTCCTGAGTATCATAGTCGTGCTGTTGCCTGAAACACCGGCCGGAATGTGGACGTTGATGGTTCTGCAAGTGCTTATATGCGTTGCGATTGGCATAAATTCGCCTTTGCTTTGGTCTATGTTCGCCGATGTGGCCGATTATTCTGAGTATAAAAACGGCAGCGCTTCAACTGGTCTGATATTCTCTTCTTCGTCAATGGCCCAGAAATTCGGTGCCGCTTTCGGAAGTGCCATCGTGCTGTGGGTGCTTATGGCGTTCGGATATGACAATGCCAAAGGCGCTGTGCAGACTCCGGAAGCTATTTCGACCATCAAGGCTCTGATAAGCTGGATTCCTGCAATAGGTTCGGCTGCTGGTATTTTCATTATGGCATTGTATCCTCTGACGGACAAGCGTATGAAGGAGATTCGCGCGGAACTTAAGGAAAGATTCTAGAATAATCGCTTTGCGCTTGAATCGGTTTAATGCGAATTCCATTATTATTCATTGTTACAAGTATTTACATAAGATATTTTATATCATTTATTTTTATTGTAAATTCGCACCTCGATTTGGAATTAAATTAAGAACAAATAATACAATTGTTTTAAAATGAAAACTTCAAAGTTGTTCGTCAGTGCTCTTGTTGTTATGGCAAGCGCACTTTCAGTAGCTCCTGCGATGAATGCACAGGAAAATGGAAATCGTGACGAGAATGGGAAGGTAGTACGTGGCCCATATCTTACGAACCGTTTCGGTGATAACTGGTTTGTGGGCGTCGGTGCAGGTGTCAATTCTTGGTATGGTAAAGGCGTTACCGGTAAATTCGGCGTCGCAACTGATGTATATGTTGGAAAATGGCTGACTCCGTCAGTTGGTATCCGTGGCGGCTGGTCAGGTCTCAAGAACAAGGTTGAGGCTAAAGACGGCTACACCGCTTGTGAAGGAACTTTCAACTGCAACACAGTTCATTTGGATTTCCTCTGGAATCTTTCAAATGCTTTCAGTGGATACAAAGAGACCAGGACTTGGAATGTGATCTTCTATCCGTCAATGGCTTATATGCGTGCGCAGAGCAACAATGAGTTCGGTTTCGGAGGTGGTCTCTTGAATAATTTCCGTCTTTGCGACAGGGTGAGCCTTTATTTGGATTTGTCAGTTTATGGCACAAAGAGTGACTTCCCTCACGTTTCTCCAAAGCCTAACACAGAGCTGGGTATCCTTCCTTCAGCGAAATTCGGAGTTGCTGTGAATCTTGGAAAGACTGGTTTCAAGCGTCATTCATCTGCGCTTCCTGCTATTGTTCCTGTACCTTTCACAGAGGATCAGTACAATCAGCTTCAGAACCGTGTAGATGCTCTTGAGAAAGAGAACAAGGACCTCAAGGATCAGATCGAAGATCTTAAGAACGCTAAACCTGATACAGTTACCGTGGCTAAAGCAGGTGACCTCGTATCTCCTGCAACTCTCTACTATGAGATAGGCAATACTGAGCTTTCTGAGCGTGAAGCCGCTCACCTTGACTTCTATGTGAAGAACATTCTTGAGCAGGCTCCTGACAAGGTATTCGTTCTTACAGGTTCTGCCGACAAGGGCACTGGTTCAGCATCTCGCAACCAGTATCTTTCAGAGCAGCGTGTAAACAATGTCAAGAAAGTTCTCGTAGAGAAATATGGCATTGCTGAGGATCACCTCGTGGTAAAGGCTGACGGTGCAAGCAACAACAGATTCGCTTCTGCGGCTCTGAACCGTGTTGTAACTATCGAATAATGTGGTGACTTAATAAAAAGCGGTCTACTGCGTTGTTCGCCATGCAATTATAGTCAGAATTTCGGAGCGTAGCGACTCAAGAGGTCTGGGGAATACGGTCCCCAGTGCTCCTGGGAGCTGTCGCTTTAGCGACTGAGGGTAAATAAAAAAAGAGGAGCTCTTTGCTCCTCCGGTGTTGGGCGCGTCGAGAGCCTTGTATCCCATCTTTTTATTAAGCCCCCTCCTACTGACGAATTAAGAGAAGAGTAACTCTTTTGAGTTGCCCTTCTCTTTTCTTTGTTGCCTTCAAGCCGCGGGTGGCACGTCCTTCGGAGGCGGCAGTTTTCGCCTTCTGCTTATTCTTGTCGCTGCGCTTTCTCATTATTCATCTGACGAAATCCAAAAGAGGTAGATGTCCGGAGCGAATTTCTCCTGCTATTCTGAGCGGAGGGCGCTGCCTCTTTTGGATATTTGACGATGCGAGCGACACGGCAATATTGTGGCCGGTATGCAATAGGAAAAGACGATAAAATTTCGTAATTTTACACGTTTTGAATATGATTGAAACATTGAATTTGAATAACTGATTAAAATTATGAATATCAGAATGATGGCAGGAGTCGCGGTTGCGTTTTCATTGACTGCATCCGTTCCTGCATTCTCGGATACTGTGCAGAACGATGGCGCTTCGTATGTCGTGCCGGGCGGTCAGCGCAGTCAGATGAAATATGCCAAGGACCTGTATGACCACGGGATGTATGTGAAAGCACGTGAAGTATTTTCTTCATTTGACGGTGATCCCGTAGCGCAAGGTTATGCCTTGTTGTGCGACATAAAGATGAAGTCGGCCGGTTATGAAACCAAGTTGATGAAATACGTCGAAAGTTATCCTTACTCAGGACTCGTTCCACAGATCAGATATGCTCACGCATTGAATCTGTTTGATTCTCAGGATTATTCTGAATCAGCCGTCGAATTCTCCTATGTCAACGCGAAAGGACTTTATAAAGATCAGATTGCGGAATTTACATTCAAGAAAGCCTATTCTGACCTCGAGACCGGTTCTGAAGATTCGGCTCTCGAAGGCTTCCTGAAGGTCGTGGATATGCCGAAGAATGATTATCAGGCCCCGTCAGCATATTCTGCGGCCAGCATTTACTACGCCAGGGAAAATTTCAATGAAGCTATCAAATGGTTCTCGAAATCTGAAAAAGACCAGCGTTTTGCCCGCGAGTCGTCATACTACATAATGGAATGCCGGTTTATGAACAAGGATTACAAGTATGTGACAGACAACGCGTCAAAGCTTTTCTATTCGGTTCCTGTCGAGCGTCGTCCACGTCTCGCGAGGATAATTTCCGAGTCGTATCTTGTGCAGGGTGATGTCGATTCAGCCAAGTCATATTACGACAGAATCGGAAATGCGGCAGAGAGTGTATCCGATAAGGATTATTTCTATGCAGGCTCGTTGCTTTATGCAATGCACGATTACAAAGGCGCGATAGATAATTACACGAAGATTACCGACAAAAGCGATTCTTTGGGGCAGATTGCTGATTATCAGTTAGCTTACAGTTACGTACAGACCAAGAATAAGGTTCAGGCCCTGCAGGCGTTCAAAAACGCCTCCTCGTTGGCATATAATCGTGATATACAGGAGGATGCCTATTTCAATTATGCCAAACTGGCATTTGATATAAACAGAGACCCTTCTGTATTCTCCGCTTATATGAAGGCTTATCCTGAAAAGGCGAAGGATGACCAGATTTACAGTTACATCGCGTTGGCGTCATTGTACAACCGCGATTATGCGTCCGCTGTCGAAGCCTATGACAAAATCGATGTTCTCGATGATGATATGCAGCGCAACTATATGAAAGCCAATTATCTGAGGGCAAATCAGCTTATAGCCGCAGGCTCTTACCGCAAGGCGATACCTTGCCTCAAGGCCGCAGCATATTATTCTGACAAGAGGACGCCTTTCAATCAACTTTCGCGATATTGGCTTGCAGAGTGCTATTACAGGGACAACGACTATACACAGTCTGCGGAAATATTCAAGACTCTGTACAATAATTCCGCGCTGAACGGAAAGGCGGAAGGCGATATCCTGCCGTATGATGTGGCTTACTGTTATTTCAAGAGGGATGACTATTCATCTTCGCAGGAATGGTTCGACAATTATCTTCAGTCGGGCAACAGGAAATACAGAAGGGATGCACTGGTCAGGAAGGGTGATGCTTATTTTATGAGCAAGGATTATCAGAATGCGATTGCCTCATATCTGGTCGCGATAGACGAAAACATTGCAGGCGATGATTTGTACCCATATTATCAGGCAGGCCTTTCTTATTCGTTACTGGACAAGCAGAAAGATGAAGTCAAATTGCTTTCGGGAATCAAGTCCGCAAAGCCTGACACGCCATATTACTGCGAGTCTATGTACGAGCTGGGGCGCGCCTATATGGGAATCGATGATTCCAAGAATGCGGAAAGCGTGTTCCGGACGCTTGCTTCCGAGGGACGTGATACAACCTATCAGGCGAGAGCGCTCATAGGTCTCGGAATGCTTGCCGCGAACAACTCCAAATTCGACGATGCGATATCGTATTACAAGCAGGTGGTGGAAAAAATGCCTTCGTCAGAATATTCTTCAGATGCTCTGCGTGCAATAGAATCCATTTATCAGACAAAACAGGAACCTGAGCAGTATTATGCTTATCTGAAGACCCTTGACGGCGAGTCCGCGTCAGAAGGTAATCAGGAGACGATGTTCTTCAATGCCGCCGAACAGATATTCCTGTCGGAAAATTATCAGAAAGCGTTGTCTTCACTGCAGGCCTATATGAAGGAATATCCTCACGGCGAGAATATTGTGCTGGCAGAGTTCTATATGGCCGAGTCATACAAGTATCTCGGAAACAAGGAGCAGGCGTGCGACTGGTATAAAAAAGTGATTGACAGCGAGGAAAGTTCATACGTCGAGTCTGCATCTTTGAGCTATGCCAAACTCTCATACGGTATGGAAAGGTACAGCGATGCGTATTCGGGATACAAGTCGCTTCTTGCCAATGCGAAAATCGAGAGCAACAAGCATACGGCTTTGGTCGGAATGATGAATTCGGCATATTACGGTAAGGATTACGAGGACGCAATCGCTGACGCTGACAAGGTGCTTGAAGATAAGGCTAGCGACAGAAGCGATCTCCGTCACGCCAAGTATGTGTTGGCGAAATCATATCTGTCTACCAGCCAAAGAGCGGAGGCGATGGAATTGCTGAAGGAATTGTCTGCCGCTCCATCTTCGCCTGAAGGTGCCGAGGCTGCCTATCTGGTAATACAGGATGCGTATGACAACGCTCTCTTCAATGACGTTGAAACATTGGTTTACAAGTTCTCCGACAGCGCGACCGGTCAGACTTACTGGCTTGCCAAGGCATTCATAATACTCGGAGATTCATTTGCCGAAAGGGGAGAGATGAAGCAGGCCAAGGCTACATTTGAAAGCATCCGTGACGGATATTCTTCCGAGGGCGATGACGATGTCCTGGACAATGTGGAGATGCGTCTGAAGAAGATTGAGGAAAGAGGGGAATAGAAGCCGCGGTGAATATGAAACAGTTAAAAATTGAAAGTATGAACAAGATATATACAGTTTCGTCAGCATTGCTTGCGATGGTTACAGTGGTGTCGGTATCGGCTCAGAACCTGAATCCGACGGTGTCGGTGTCGCGTGCATACGAAGGCAGTCTGATGGAAGTTCACAAGCCGTCACAAGTGATGTCGGTTCCGGATTCCTTGCTGCAGTTTGACTTGGATTTTGACTATTCGGTTTTCGAGAAGCCTTACAAGGGATCTTATGATTTCAAACCGTATTTTCTGCAGATGCGCCCGCAGTCTTCTGACTACAACGGAAACAAGTTTTTCCTCAGAGCAGGTGCAGGATACCATTTGCGTCCCGCTTTTGATGCGGTATGGGAGCCTGTCAGAAAAGGCCGGTTCAGAATGTCCGTCTATGGCTCACATCATTCATACATAGGAAATTACAATCAGATTGCCTTGGATGATAAATTCAATCTGAAGCGAACCGGAGACAAATGGAGCGGATATGATATGTATTCGAATGGCGGAGTGTTCGGTCAGGTTGATTTCTCGAAGGCTGTGCTGTCTTTCGATGCGGACTACTTGGGCATTCACACGAAGGATCAGGCTAGGTCTGTAGGGTATAACTCCGGAAATTTCAATGTGCGTTTCCGTTCGGAGAATCCGGCCGAGAAATATTTCTTCTACGATGTGAAGATGAAATATTCCTATGCGCAGCAGGGCATTGAAACGGATGCTCTAGTAAACGGCACAGTCTATATGGACCGCTCCGGAGCAATAAATCCGCTCAGTATGTCGGATATGGATTTCGCGATTACGCTAGGACCTGTATTGGACCGCTACAACAGCGTTCTGGTCGATGCCGGGGTTGGTATTACCTGGTATGGAGGTTATATGAAGACTAATGTCGGAAATGTCTATGTGATACCAAGATATGTGTTCAAAAAGGACCGTTGGGATGTGTCTGCAGGTGTGAGATTGAACTTCAATGTCAGCGACAAGAAGAGTGGCGCCGCACTGAACAAAAATCACGGAGCTCTGCTGTATCCGGACGTGCACATCGCATATTCACCGATAAAGAATAATATGAATGTGTATTTCGATGCGAAAGGCGGAGATTACAGGAATCCTTATTCGGACTTGAAGAAGAAAAATCATTTCTTTATGCCGTACTCGGGGATGTCGGATAACACCGCTACTCAATTCGATGTGTCTCTCGGACTTGACGGCAATGTCTGGAGTCGTCTGCGTTACGACCTTAAACTTGGATTCACGAGTTTCGAGAAGATGCCGTTCGACAAGGTGACGGCTGTAGTTAAGAACGAAGAAGATCCTGTATGGACCGGCAGTTTGAATTATCTTGCCGGCTCGTCGATGTATTCGGAACTGAAACTTCAGTGGGAGTCCAGAAACCTGAATATAGATTCGCGTTTCAGATTCAACAATCAGGATGTCAAGAAGAAAAATAGGGATAATGAACTGTACTTCAAGCCATCAGTATTCACCGGATATATAGACGCCACCTACAATTGGAATAAAAGAGTGTTCGCAGGTGTGTCTGCGGAGTGTGCTTCCCGGAGAAAAGGTCGCGGTGCGCAGTACATATTCACTTCCGCCGCTGCTCCTGAGACTATGAATGTATGCGATATGTGGATTCCTGCCTGGTTTAATCTTGGCGTGCACGTGGAGTATGCCTTCACCCGCAAGATGTCCTTCTGGGTACGCGGCGAGAATCTGCTCAACGCGGATATCCAGAGGACTCCGTTCTATACGGAAGGAGGTATCGGCTTCACCGCCGGCATTTGCCTCAATCTCTAAAATTTGTTATATTTGTAGGCTTATAAAATGCGGAGAAACCGCAGAAATTTTTGATAAATTTAATCATAACGATAGATGGAAGAGAACGAAAAGATGCGTGAGGCCGAAGAACAGTATTCGGCAGGCAGTATTCAGGTCCTTGAGGGCCTTGAGGCTGTTCGAAAGAGACCATCAATGTATATCGGCGATGTAGGCGTGAGAGGTCTTCATCACCTTGTATATGAGGTAGTTGACAACAGTATCGATGAGGCTATGGCAGGCTTCTGCAACCACATCGAGGTCACTATCAACGAAGACAACTCGATACGCGTACAGGATAACGGACGAGGAATTCCTACAGGTATGCACCCGAAGGAGCATAAATCAGCTCTTGAGGTTGTGTTGACGGTACTTCACGCCGGCGGTAAGTTCAACAAGGACAGTTACAAGGTGTCCGGAGGTCTTCACGGTGTGGGTGTATCCTGCGTGAACGCATTGTCTGACAGCCTTATTGCCGAGGTTCATAGGGAAGGTAAGATTTATCTTCAGAAATATTCAAAGGGAAAGCCGCTTACTCAGGTTGAGGTTGTCGGAGACTGTGATGATACCGGCACAACCATTACTTTTCATCCGGATCCGGAAATCTTTACCGTTACGACGATTTATGACTACAACACGCTTGCAAACAGAATGCGTGAGCTTGCTTTCCTCAACAAGGGAATAAAGATCACTTTGACCGACAAGCGTACGCTGGAGGATGAATACAAAGTTGACGAGAATGGAAATTACAGTCCTACAGGCAATAAAGTCAACAAGAGCGACGTGTTCTATTCTCAGGAAGGACTTAAGGAATTCATAAAATACCTCGATGCAAGTCAGGAGGAGCTGATTCCGGAGCCTGTATGTGTGACTTCCGACAAGATTATACCTATCGACATTGCGCTTCAGTACAACAACGGCTACAAGGAGACTATCCTTTCTTATGTCAACAATATCCACACGATAGAAGGCGGTACCCACCTCCAGGGCTTCAGAATGGGACTTTCACGTTCGCTGAGAAATTATGCGGACAAGAATAAACTTCTGGAGAAAGTCAAAGTCGAACTTACACAGGAGGACTTCAGGGAAGGTCTTACCGCTGTGGTTTCCGTCAAGGTGGCCGAGCCTCAGTTCGAGGGACAGACAAAGACAAAGCTTGGAAACAGCGAGGTGACTTCAGTGGTGTCACAGGCTACCTCCGCAGCTATGGATCAGTACCTTGAGGAAAATCCGAAATTTGCAAAAATCATCATCGAGAAGGTTGTCCTTGCCGCAACTGCCAGAACTGCAGCCCGCAAGGCGCGTGAGATGGTTCAGCGCAAGAGCGTGATGTCAGGCGCAGGTATGCCTGGTAAACTGGCTGACTGCTCGGAGAGAAACCCTGAGAAATGCGAGCTCTTCCTTGTCGAGGGAGATTCCGCAGGCGGTACTGCAAAGTCAGGACGTGACCGCCGTATCCAGGCAATTCTTCCATTGAGAGGTAAAATCCTTAATGTAGAGAAAGCTACTGAAGGCAGAGCATTCGACAGTGAGGAGATCCGTAATATCTACACTGCGCTCGGAGTGACTGTGGCACAGGAGGATGAAAACGGAGAAAAGAGGATGGACCTCAGCAAACTCCGTTATCACAAGGTCATAATAATGACCGATGCCGATGTCGATGGAAGCCATATCGCTACCCTGATTCTTACATTCTTCTTCAGGTATATGCTCGACCTTATCCGAAACGGCTATGTATATCTTGCGACGCCGCCTCTCTATCTGGTCAAGAAAGGCAAGGAGGAAGTGTATTGCTGGACTGACGCACAGAGGGCTGAAGCTACAGCGCGCTTGGGCAAAGGCTCAGACAAGGGTGTGACTGTGCAGAGGTACAAGGGTCTCGGTGAAATGTCCGACGCCCAGCTGTGGGATACTACAATGGACCCTGCGAAGAGGCGTTTGCGCAAAATCACCATCGACAACGCAGCTGAAGCAGAGCGTACATTCTCAATGCTGATGGGTGACGACGTACCGCCACGTAGGCAGTTCATTGAGGAGAACGCGCATTACGCGAATATCGACGCATAGCAATTTATATGCTGTCCGGGCCTGCAAGTTCGGACGGCATTTCATTATAAGTTTACAACAAAATTAAAATAACGGAATATGTTAGACATTTTTGACAGAATCGAAAGAGACTCAGGCGGTCCTATAGGCCAGTATTTCAACCAGGCTTACGGCTACTATATGTACCCTAGACTTGAGGGCGAGCTCGGACCTCATATGATGTTCAACGGACAGAAAGTCCTGAACTGGAGCCTTAACAATTACCTTGGTCTCGCAAATCATCCTGAGGTGCGCAAAGCGGATGCTGAGGCTGCCGCAGAGTGGGGTCTTGCTTATCCTATGGGCGCAAGAATGTTGTCAGGAAATACCAGATACCACGAGAAACTCGAGAAGATGTTCGCGGAATTCGAGAAGAAAGAGGATGCTTTCCTCTACAATTTCGGATATCAGGGAATCGTTTCCACAATCGATGCTCTTACGGCACGCCACGATGTGATCGTGTATGACGCCGAGTGCCACGCTTGTCTTCTTGACGGTATCCGTCTCCATATCGGAAGCAAATACAAATATCGCCACAATAATATGGAGGACTGCGAGAAGGTGCTTGCAAAGGCTTGCGCTGAAGCAGATGCCAATGGTGGCGGAGTCCTTCTCATTACTGAGGGTGTTTATGGTATGACCGGCGCGCTCGGCAAACTGGACAAGATTGCGGCATTCAAGAAGAAATACAATTTCCGTATCCTCATTGACGATGCGCACGGTTTCGGTCTTCTCGGAGAACACGGCCGCGGAACATCTGAGGCTCTGCATTGTATGGATGACATCGACTTGTATATCGGTGCATTTGCGAAATCAATGGCTTCTATCGGAGGCTTCGTCGCAGGTCCGCACAAAATCATAAACTATCTGCGTGCGAATATGCGTTCGCAGATGTATGCGAAGTCTCTTCCTATGCCTCTGGTACTCGGAAATACCAAACGTCTTGAGATAATAATGTCGCCTGAAGGAGACGAACTCCGCAAGAAGTGCTGGGCTATCACCCACGCAATACAGGACGGCTTCAGAAAAGAGGGCTTCGATATCGGCGAGGCTGAGGCGTGCGTGACTCCGGTTCATATCAAGGGCGGTGTAGCACAGGCTACCAAGATGGCAAAAGACCTTCGTGAAAATTATCATATTTTCTGCTCGATGGTCATCTATCCTGTCATCCCTAAGGGTATGGTCATTTTCCGTATCGTATGTACTGCAGCTCACTCTATGGAGGATGTTGAATATACTCTCAACGCCTTCAAGGAGATCAAGGCGAAACTTGATGCGGGCGCTTATGACGGAGACGACATAGCCGCAATGACAGTGGAATAGTCTTGGACCGTTCCAAAACAGTTCATACATAAACTTTGTTCGATATGGACAAAACTTACTTTAAGGATAAAGTAATAATCATAACAGGAGCCAGCTCGGGAATCGGGTTGGCTTCTGCCAGATTATTCGGAAGCTTGGGAGCGAAGGTCGTGATGGCCGCAAGAAGGCTTGAAAAGCTTGAGGCCGAGGTCTCTTCTGTCAGTTCTGATTCTTCAAACGTATTGTGCGTAAAAGCGGACGTCTCTAATGAGGAGGATTGCAAGAATCTGATAGACAAGACTGTAGAGAAGTTCGGCAAGATAGATATTCTGGTGAACAATGCGGGAATATCGATGCGTGCGATGTTCAAGGATTTGGACCTTTCAGTCATTCATTCTCTTATGGACGTGAACTTCTGGGGCACGGTGAACTGCACCAAATATGCGCTGCCGTGGCTTCTTAAGACCAAAGGCTCTGTGGTGGGTGTCATATCTATAGCCGGCTATTCAGCTCTTCCTGCAAGGACCGGCTATTCAGCCTCGAAATATGCAATCAGAGGATTCCTCGATACGATCCGCATAGAGCATCTGAAAGACGGGCTTAATGTGCTCGTGTTCGCTCCGGGTTACACTGCCTCCAATGTGCGCAACGCGGCTTTGACGGCTGACGGTTCCGCACAGGGCGAGACTCCGTTGGATGAGGGCAAGCTGATGAGCGCCGAGAAATGTGCTGAGTATCTGGCAAAGGCTCTTGCCAAACGGAAATCCGAAATGATTCTGACAGGGCTGGGCAAAGCCACTGTGTTCGCACACAGATTTTTCCCTAGACTTACAGACAGGCTGACCTACGGATATATAGCCAAAGAAAAGGACAGCCCGTTCAAATAGACTGACTTAAAAAATTCAGCGGTATGGCAAAAACCGGTATTCCACGGGAGCCGAAGATATATTTTTCGCTCTTCCTTCTTTTCCTGCTCTTGATGTTTATGATGCCGAGAACGGGAAAGTTCAATTATGATTACAAGAAAGGTTCGCCTTGGATGTACGAGACGCTGGTGTCGCAGATAGATTTTCCTATTCTGAAGACCAACGAGCAGATTCAGGCGGAACGTGAGGCGGCCGGGCAGAGAATTGTGCCTTACTACAAGTTCTCCGATGAAACGGCCAGGACAAACATACGTTCTGCAGAAGGCTTGAATTATGGGGAGTATTCGTATATCCGTTCCAAGGTACTTGAGTCGCTGACAAATATTTACGAGAGGGGAGTGATGTCTGATGATTCTTCCGTCAAGGAAGCCAGCTCATCAGCCTCCGATGATGTCATTTTTGTTCAGAAGGACAAAAGAGCCATAAAGATGCCGGCATCTGACGTCTATACAATC
>CAVKAQ010000006.1:0-59712 GCA_963654225.1 Butyricicoccaceae bacterium
GGCACTCTCAATTCCTTTAAAGAAATCAACGCTCTCGATTCTTTTTGTGTTTTTTTGGTACTTGCTTCCTTGTACTTAATCTTTCAATATTTTCAATGAACTACCGTTATTTCTCAAACGGACTGCAAAGATACGCACTTTTTTATTACGTGCAAATATTTTCCGATGTTTTTTTGAAAAATTATCAAGATTTACTGCTTTCAAGGAATTTATATAATTTTGCAGGCCGTAATGGTTGGATTTCAAGAATAAGAGGAAATCTGTCCGAAATCTTGATATGGATTCAACCGGCATCAGAAACAATATAGTATGCAAAACACCGAAAATGCAGGCAAGGCCTCGCTGCACGAGCTTTTCCTGGTATTTATGAAGATAGGAGCCTTTACCATCGGAGGAGGATATGCAATGATACCTCTAATAAAGGATGAACTTGACAAACGTCATTGGATAGGAGAAGATGAACTCCCGGACATAATCGCATTGGCGCAGTCCGCTCCGGGAATTCTGGCAGTGAACGTCTCAATTTTCACAGGCTATAAGATACGCGGGGTGAAAGGCAGCATCGCGGCCACCATCGGCTCAGTCCTGCCATCTTTTCTCATCATTCTCGCGATAGCGATGGCTTTCTCGAATTTTCAGGACAATCCGGTAGTAATCAGCATATTCAAGGGCATAAGGCCGGTAGTGGTTTCTCTGATTGCCGCACCTATGATCTCGATGGCCAAGAAATCGGACAAGACGTGGTGGGCCTGGATGATTACCATACTCAGCCTTCTGGCAGTGGCATTCCTGAAGGTTTCACCTATATATATAATAATTGTAGTAATAGTGCTGGCTCTAGCCTTCGCCAAATTAAGAGAGAGGAGATAACACGATGGTCATAACTCTGATACTTCAACTTTTCGCAACATTCTTCATCATCGGAATGTTCACCTTCGGCGGAGGCTACGCAATGCTCTCTCTCATTCAGGGACAGGTCGTCGTCAGCCACGAATGGATTTCACAAAGCACATTCACCGACATCGTCGCCATTTCCCAAATGACGCCTGGTCCAATCGGCATCAACTGCGCTACTTACGTCGGTTATGACGTGCTCACAAAGGCGACCGGAAGCCACATTCTCGGAATTCTTGGCTCTTTCACAGCCACGTCCGCCATAGTGCTGCCTTCATTCATCATCGTACTCGCCCTTGTAAAATTCTATATGAAGTTCAATGGCAACTCATTGTTTGAGGGCGTCATGAGTTGGCTCAGGCCTTCAGTGGTAGGACTGATAGGAGCCGCAGCGATTATCCTTATGTTCGACGCTTCGTGGTCGGGATTCCCGCTCCTGTCCGAATTCGACATCAACATTGTGACCGAAAACTTCCCGGATTGGAAAAGCTGGATATTATTCGCCGCGGCTCTTATAGCCTCGTTATTTTTCAAAGTCGGCCCGATACCGATAATTGTAGCAGGTGGCTTACTCGGATTCCTTATTTATTAGTTTTGTCGGGCATGCCGTACTGTCCGAAGACATCGCGGCTGTAAGTCAGCCCCATAACATCGTAGATTTCAAATGCGTGATTCAGAGAATGCTTGAACCGCTCGAAATCTTTATTTTCAGGCTGGCACCACTGAACCTCGCTGAGAGCAGACATTCTTGGCAGAAGCATATATTCCAGATGCTCCGGAGTCGCTATGTACTCTGTCCACAGATTCGCCTGAACACCAAGAACGTGATGCTGAGCCTCTTCAGGAATATCCTCATAAGGCTCGCAGGAATATACCTTCTCTATCGGGAGCACGGACTTCCCTATCGCTATCGGCTCAATATCGACAGAGTCTGACTGGCGATGGTCGAAATACATATGGCTGTTAGGTGTCATTATGACGTCATATCCCATTTTTGCAGCCTTGATTCCGCCTTTTGCACCACGCCAAGACATTACGGTAGCACCTTTCGCAAGCTTACCTTCGAGAATTTCGTCCCATCCTATGATCTTGCGTCCGTGTTCATTGACAAAGTCCTGAACTCTTGCCGTAACATAATTCTGCAGATATTGCTCAGCAGTATGGTCTTTGTCCGATTTGAGTCCAAGTTCCTTGATTCGTCTCTGACAATCAGGACATTTTGCCCATTCTTTCTTCGGGCACTCGTCTCCTCCGATATGGATATACTCTGACGGGAACAAAGCCATAACTTCTTCAAGCACACCCTCAATGAATTCGAAAGTCACCTCCTTTCCCGGACAGAGGACTTCATCCGCTATGCCCCATATAGGTCTTACAGTATAAGGACCACCGGTACAGCCCAATTCCGGATATGAAGTGAGTGCAGCCACCATATGGCCCGGGAGATCTATCTCAGGAATAATCGTAATTCCCAGATCTGCGGCATAAGCGACAACATCCTTTATCTGTTCCTGCGTATAGAAGCCGCCATAGTGCACGTGATCAAACTCGTTCCAGTTGGCTCCTATCATAGTGCTGTCGCGCCAAGCGCCCACTTCCGTAAGTTTAGGATATTTCTTAATCTCGATTCTCCAGCCCTGGTCATCGGACAGATGCCAATGGAGACGGTTGAGTTTATATGCGGACATCACATCAAGATATCTCTTGACCTCATCCACACTGAAGAAATGTCTGGAAACATCCAGGTGCATACCTCTATACGCGAATCTTGGTTTATCCTTTATGGAGACACACGGAAGCACCCACTTCACGCCCGAGCATTTTTCCTTGCCGAAATAAGCGGCCGGCAGAAGTTGCCCTATGGTCTGCACGGCATATCTGAAACCGGCTACGGAAGAGGCCTGAACAAGCACTCCGTCTTTATTCACATCCAGCTGATATTCTTCCGGAGCAAGCGCAGAATTGAGCGAAAACTCAATGTGCTTCCCCTTGTGCTGTTCGGCCACCATTGAAGAGCTGCCAGTCACCGCCGTCAGTTTCTGGGCGAATGTGTTTACGCATTGAAGAGATTCGCTGTCCAATTCGGGCGAGACTACTATCGGCACGCCGGCGACTTTGAATACACCTTCCGTCACTTCCACACTTTGAGGGCAAGGGATGACGTTCACTTCCGGAGCCTTGGAACAGCCAGCCACCGCAAGAAGCACTGCGGCAGCGATGGTTATCAGTTGATGTTTAGTCATAATGTATTATGGATTAAATTATTTCCGTGCAGTTGCCCGGCATCCGCGACGTCCGGACAACATCTTTGCTAAGATAAGCAATAAAATAAATACCTCAAAAAAGAAGGGGATAGTATTCTTCGAACGACTGTAGTCTAATACCTGCTATCCCGAAGGACAATTTAAGTTGGATGAATATTATTCAGCAGCCTTGAGAGCAAGGGAATATCTGCCCTTCAAAAGGAAGGCGCAGCCGGCAAGATAGCCAAGCAACAGCAACGTATGAACGGACCACTTGAGCACTTTCACACCTATTCCGGAATCCCCCGACGAAATGAATCCGTTGAAAGCGTTATCGGCAAACAACGTCACGACGCATATCACGGCAATGAGCACGAAGAATGAAAGAATACGCTTCCAGCTGTAAGGGATAGGATAATAATGAGCACCCAGCACCGCACTTATCACGAACATCACAAGATAGCTTGCCAGATGTCCGAAAGCCGCCGCCCAGAACGAGAACTTCGGCATAAACAGCACATTTATGACTATCGTGACTATGAGCCCGGCGAGAGTTATCCAAATCGCCATATTAGTCTTGCCTGAAAGCTTATACCACATAGAGACATTGAAAAGCATTCCAAGCAGCATATACGAAAGCAGCATTATCGGCACCACACCCATTCCGGAACGGAAATCCTTACCGATTATAAGAGCAAACACATCCAGATAGAGGAACACTCCCAGCAGAATCAGTCCGCAGAAGGCGGTAAAATATTCCATCACAATGGCATACAACTGCCTTGAGCCTTTGTTCTGAGCACGCTGGAAAAAGAACGGCTCCGCGGCAAAACGGAACATCTGTATGAACAGATTCATTATGACCGACAGTTTCACCGCAGCCTGGAATATACCGAGACTGGACTGCCATACATCCGCATTGGTATCGAAATATCTGAAAAGAATCCTGTCCAGAAAGTCATTTATTATTCCCGGGAGGGCCGCAATCATCAACGGAATCGAGTAGGCCAGCATCTGTCGGAGCAGCTTTCTGTCGAACTCGAATGAAGTTCTGAGCAAGTCAGGAACAAACAGCAGAGCGCACACGACACTGCTGATGAATATCGCGAATATCACATAAGTAAAGTCAGGCGTCGGTGACACAAAACGTCCCATAAGAGCCGAGCAATGAGCCGGATACCAGAAGAACAGGACCATATTCGCGGCCGTCTCCGTAAGAATCTTGATTGTCTTGAACAGCGCGAACTTGAATGCCTTATGCTCCTGGCGCAGTTTTGCGAAAAGTATCGCGGTCGTGCAGTCCAGTGCAAGTATGCCGCCTACATATATTATACAGTTTCCGAATCCGTCATATCCGAGCATTGACGCTATCTGCCCGGAGAACAATATCATAAAGGCAAGGAACGAGAAGCTCGTCCCGAACACAGTGGCAAGTGCATTGGAATATACCGCCACAGGATTAACGCCTTCCCTATTCGCGAAACGGAAACATCCCGTCTCCAGTCCAAGAACAAGAACCACCTGCAGGACAGCAATATACGCCATAAATTCAGTCACCACACCATAGCTGGCGGTAGTGAGCATCCTGGTATAAAACGGAACAAAGAGAAAGTTTATTATTCTCGCCAATATCGTGCTGAGACCGTAGATTGCGGTTTCGCCTGCGAGTTGTTTCAACGGATTCGCCATAGTTAAGAGGCTGTTCTGAAATAATTTCTCGGCAAAATTAACGATTTTTTGAGTATTTTAGACGTTTGTTTAGGAAGCCGGGGTGAGTTTTATTCTGACGGAACTATGCAACTGGTATCCGGAAGAGAGTTCCTCACACGTCCTAAAGGCATTTGTAAATAAAACATATTCAATATATTATGATAACAAAATCAATCAAAGCCATCGCCTGCATCGCTATGGCAGGCTTGGCAATCAGCTGCGGAAATCAGCAGAAGAAAGCAGCCGAAGCTGCAGCGGAAAAGGCCAAGGCCGATTCATTAAAACAAGCAGAAATGATTCAGAAACAAAAAGAAGCAGAGGGACTTGCGGCAAAGCTCCCTGAAGAACCGGTGTTCGACATCGTGACAAGTCTGGGCACAATCAAAGTCAAACTCTACAGCAAGACTCCAAAGCATCGCGCAAACTTTGAAAAACTCGCAATTTCAGGATTTTATGACAGTCTGCTGTTCCACAGAGTCATCGACGGCTTTATGATTCAGGGCGGAGACCCTTACACAAAGGACACCACAATGGTCGAGAAATATGGACAGGGCGGACCGGGATACACCATTCCCGCTGAATTTGTTCCTGAATACAAGCATATAAAGGGTGCTTTGGCAGCCGCGCGCAGAGGAGATGCGGCAAATCCTGCCAAAGAGTCATCCGGCTCACAGTTCTACATCGTTCAGGATGCCGGTACCTGCGCACAGCTTGATGGCGAATATACAGTGTTCGGACAGACTGTGGACGGATTCAATGTCATTGACAAAATTGCATCTGTCGCAAGAGACTACAGAGACAGACCGCGTACTGATGTCAGAATCCTGACTATCAAAGTCGATCCGGAATCAATGCCGGCCGTCGAAGAAGAGGCTCCGGCAGCAGCCGACAGCACCAAAACTGAGTAATCGGTAAATGAATTCCCGAAATGAGCATACATTTCGACTTTATGAGCATTATTGTCAGCCATTATCGGCACAGTATTTGCAAATTAATCGGTCGAATAGTTTTTTCATAGGTTAAGTTTTAGGTTAGAATTGCGAACGGTCTGCGATGTGAATTGCGGACCGTTCATCTTTTTATCCTCGTCTGTCATCTGAAATGTTTAGCGGACACTTTCGAATCAAACCAACCACCCGGAATGCCCAGGTCTCCGATGGGACACCTGATAGTCAGCCGAACAATAGAACTTCGCTATTTAAGTAATTGATTTGTAACCATTTCCACCATATTGTCAATTTGGTGTCTTTTGTAAAGATGGCGGAAATACGGTTCCACAATCCAGACAAGCGCCGCGACTGTCACCACGGAAAACACAATTAGAAAAGGGATTTGTCTGCGGAGCCGTTCTCTTTTTAAGATGATTTCTTTCAGCAACTGCGCGCTGCACACGCGACGGTCCGGATTTAGACTCGTACACTTCTTTGAGATTGATTTCCAGAAACGCCTCTGTCCGCCGTCAAGGCAATCAGATATGCTTGCAATTACTTTCCCGAAAGAATATATGTCGCTGCGCTCATCTATCTTGCCTCCGGAAATCTGCTCCGGAGAAGCATACGACCTTGTCCCCGCTGCGAGCTTCAGGACCGCATATGAATCAGCATCAGAAAATCCAAAATCAATAATCTTGACATTCCGCCCATTATCCGTAATCATAATATTCTCAGGCTTAATGTCTTTGTGGACAACTTGACGGTGATGAATGAAATCGAGAGCGTCACAGAGTTCGAGAATTATCTTCCGTGATGTGACAGCATCCAATTCTTTGGATTCAAGTATCGAGGCAAGACTTTGTCCTTCAATCCATTCCAGAACTATGCAGGTACCGAGCCCGGAGATATTCCTAAAATCAATAGTCTGGCAGATGCCGGGGTGCATAAGCCCCTTGCCTATCTCATATTCTTTCTTCAGCAATCTTTCGTATAACGAAGACCCGACATATTCTTCTTTCAACGATTTCAGTAGAACATTCTTTCCGTCGATAGCAGTACGGCTGATCTTCGCATATCCGCCTGCAGATTCATAGACCGGCTCTATGTGTAGTGACATATTTTCCGCAACCGGGGCAGCTGGATTGAAGATTATGGAATTTTCTGTCATAATGGCGTCTTATGGACTCTGTTGGACTGGTGAATAATTTCAGTGGATTTTACGGCAAAAGTCGTGTCTGTAACATTTCAGTTGCAAATTAAATGCTTTTTTCATAAATTTAGAATCTTTCCGTGCTATAAGCGGCAAAATGAATATGAATAAACAGGCCAAACTTGAGCCAAGATGAAAAACTTACGGTTGGAATATGCCTTGTCGTTGTTATTGTTGTTATTGTTGTTCTCCGGATGCGGTGACGGCAATAACGGCGGGGCTGCTGATTCACAGGAAACAATACCGGAAGAGTGGCTCACGGACGCCGTCAATTGTCTGAACGGGTACCTGATAATCTCTTGCGATGACAGATATGGGATAATCGACACCGCAGATCATGTTGTAGCGCAGCCTTTGTATTCCGAACTGTTTTTTCTGACAGATGACATCGCCGCAGGATATGAATCCGGCTATTGGAACTTCATAAATTCTGACGGAAAAATAGTCGCCAGAGTAGAGGGCGAAGATTCAGAGGACACGGACTGGTTAGTGGAATCTTACCGCAATGCGCTGAATACGCAGAACGCTGTATGGGAAGATATTGTTGAACACTATGAGGACTTTTGCGCAAGATGCGCAGCTGAAGATGCGACGGCAGACGGATTAAAAGCTTCCGCTGACAGCATTATGATTGAGGTAAGTTGCGCTGAAGGGTTTATGAGCGATGTGCAGAGAAGAAGAGTGGAGCAGGCATACTCGAAATATCGTATGGGGGGGGGTAAAAAATTATGATTAAAAGATTGCTGTTGGCAATAATGTCTTTTATGTTTGCCGTGGCCGAATCCTTTGCCGGTGGGCCTGCCGACATTAAGAAAGACTCAAATTATATATGGTGCGAAGGTGTCGGAAGCGATACCAATTCTGCGGACAGTCTGGCTCTGGACAAGTTGTCGAGCCGATTGGCCGCAATAGTTCATTTGCCATACGGCAAAGATGTCAACGAAGCCATTATGCGCACATACATCGGTGACATAAAGAAGACCAGCGAGTTTTCCGTGGTCAGCACCAAAAAGGCCACATCCGTATTGCGATACATATCCCGTTCATCCATAAACGGGATATTTGCCGGAAGACGCGCCAGGATTGCAGAAATGAAGGACATCGCGCAGAAAGCAGAATCCAAAGCGCAGATAGATGTCGCATTGAGATACTGGTCCTGGGTCTCCGTTCTTGCGCAATCCATTCCTGACGCCGATGCGGCGCTGATCGCCGAGGCCAAATCCAAGAGGCTTGGTATTCTCGGAGGACTTGATGTCAAGTTCGATTGCCAGAATGTGGTCAACAAGCAGGTCGTGGAACTTACATTCACATACAAAGGGACGCCTGTGCGTAATGTGGACTACCGATTTTTTGACGGTCACTCCTGGAGCGGAATAATGTCCGCAAAGGACGGCAAGGGATTCATAGAAGTCTCACCGTATTCACGGCTGGCAGATTTCAGAATCATGTATGAGTCCGACCCTGCGCATCTGCAGCATATTTACCGGGAAGTCAAGGCTGTGGAAGTAGCATTGGGGAAGACTGCACCCTCTTCCAAGCCCTCACCTGACACCATGCCGAAAACTCACACAAATCCGGCCAGCCTCACTTCAGCACGCCCTGTGGGGATTGACACCAATCAGTTCGTGCGAGTTCAGAAAATCGATCTCGAAGAACTGAAGAAGAAGGTGCTGGACGTGATGTCCCAAAAGAAATTTCAAGATAAGGAAGATTCATTGTCGGTCAGCCTGTCTCCGGTTCTGTTCGATTCCACATACCGTGCAACCATCTCCAAGGTCTGCGATGCCATCAACTCCAAGGATTTCACCGCCATACGTCCGTTGTTCACCCAAGACGGTTATGACGTGTTTATGCGGCTGATTGCCTATGGCAATGCCAGCGTGCTGGATAACGACAGATTGGCTTTCTACGCTCTCGGAAAAGAAGTCTGGTGCAGAAGCGTTCCGATGGCTTTTTCTTTCAAAGGAAACACCCGACGCTTTGTCGAGGATGTCGTTTTCACTTTCGATGACAAATCGCTGATTTCCAATCTGAGTTTCTCACTCGGGCGCACCGCATCGAAGGACATTTCAGGACACGACAACTGGCCGGAAGAAGCAAGGCTGATACTCATTGACTTCCTGGAGGTTTACAAGACTGCATACGCATTGAAAAGAATCGACTATATCAGTTCGATTTTTGACGATGACGCCCTGATAATAACAGGACGCATTCTGAAAAATGCCGGAGGATTCAATGAATTCGGGAACAATCAATACGTCAAGCTGACGCGCCAGAACAAGGAAACTTACATCAAGAACCTGTCGAGAGTTTTTTCAGCCAACGAATATATCAACATCCAGTTCTCCGACTGCGAGGTTATGAAGCTCGGCAACAGCGGACAACTTTACGGCATCAAAATCAGACAGGAGTATTTCTCTGCGTCTTATTCCGACACGGGATACCTTTTTGTGTTGGTTGACCTTACGGATTTCAAGAAACCGATCATCCACGTTCGCACCTGGCAGGATTCTCCGGACAAGGAATTCGGCATAATCGGGCCTTATCATTTCTGATTATGAGGAAATTGCTCATTCTCTTGTTCCTGGCGGTGGCGTCAAGCGCAGTTATGGCAGCCCAGCAGTATTCGGACGGCGAGTTCAAAGTCTTGTCGTTCAGGAGACTGAGTTGGGATCTTGACGCAAGAGTCAACCACCCGGTAACAGACCAGAATGGCAAAAAGGCGGCGTTGATCAAAGTCATAACCAATGAAACTGATTTCAGTTTCGACGTCGGAATTATGGGTGTTACGGCCGTCAAGCAGGAAGACGGTGAGATATGGGTATATGTCCCGGAATATGTAAGGAAGCTGACTGTTAAGCATAAGAATTTCGGCGTCATCAGGGATTTTCTTTTCACTGAGCCGATCGAGTCCGCAGCAACTTACGAACTCATCCTTAAGACTCCGGAGCCCCTGCCAGTGCCGGAAAAAGAGATAATCATCAGAGATTCAATTGTGTATGTCCCGACCGATGCTGATTCTCTTATCGTTCTGGCAAGGCATCGTCATCAACCCATAGGAATCGGCATATCAGCCATATACTCAACCACGAAAAGCGCATTCGGAGCCAGGCTTGACTTTGAGAGATTCAGATGGGGCGGATATGTGAAAGCGACCACGAATTTCAAGGGCTCGTCGTCCGCATACGACTGCCGTTCGGACGGCACCATAAGCGACGGATATATCTGGACATCCGGAAATGTAAAGAATTCATATCTCTCAATTACTGCGGGCGTCGGATATCGCATTTTGAAATGGCTGCGGGGCTATGCTGGTGCAGGCTACGGCAGACGCACACTTCTCTGGGAAGATATGGACGGAAACTGGTCCCGAGTCACAGATTACAGTTATCAGGGGATTTGCGCGGACGCCGGTGTACAATTCGGGCTCTCCAGACTGCGTCTGACCGCAGGCGTTTCTTCCATTTCATTCCACACTATCAGCTGCGAACTCGGCATCGGATTCTGTTTCTAAGCAGCATCGAATCACATATATCCCACTTAAATCGACAGAACGGCGAGAACGTTTATAAGCTCTCTGTCAATAGGTTTGTCTTTCTTGACAGCCCTGTCGATAGGAACATAAACTATCTGGTCATTGCTGATACCGACCATAACATTGCGCTGTCCTTCCTTGATAGCCTCAATGCTGGCATACCCGAGACGGCTGGCAAGTATTCTGTCACAAGCGCTCGGTGTACCGCCTCTCTGAAGGTGTCCCAAGATGGTCACGCGCACATCATATTGAGGATACTCCTTGCGGACACGGTCAGCATAGTACATTGCGCCTCCGTCCTTAGGGCTTTCCGATACGATAACGATACTGCTGTTCTTGCTCTTACGGAATCCTCGGCTGATGAACTGCTCCAACTGGTCGACATCTGTCTGGTCTTCAGGGATGATGGCAGCCTCGGCTCCGGATGCGATTGCACTGTTCTGAGCCAGAAATCCCGCGTCGCGTCCCATCACTTCCACGAAGAATATACGGTCGTGTGACGTTGCGGTGTCACGAATCTTGTCCACACATTCTACGATTGTATTCAACGCAGTGTCATATCCGATCGTGGAATCAGTGCCGTACAGGTCGTTATCAATAGTGCCTGGGAGACCGATTATCGGCAAGTCGTGCTCTCTTGCAAGCGCCTGGGCTCCTGTGAGCGAACCGTTTCCGCCTATCACTATAAGTGCGTCAATTCCAGCCTCAACCAAGTTGTCATAAGCTTTCTTGCGTCCTTCAGCTGTCATAAACTCTTTACTCCTGGCGGTTTTCAGGATAGTGCCGCCGCGCTGAATCGTATTGCTGACACTTTCAGTCGTAAGTTCTTTGAATTCTTTGTGCAGAAGGCCCTCGTATCCTCTGTAGATACCGATAACCTTCATACCATTGTAAATGGCGCTTCTGGTTACGGCACGGATGCAGGCGTTCATTCCAGGAGCATCACCGCCTGAGGTAAGTACGCCTATTGTTTTAATTTCCTTTGCCATATAATTGTGTTTTTAGTTTTCAAAAATGCCCGTCATTTTGCAACAAAATTCGCGCCCGTTTTCGTATTTTTGCAAAATTGTTCCGCAAATATATAACAAGAAGCAGTTTGGAGCAAATTTTATTCAAACCGCTCGGGCTTTCTGCGGCAACATATTGATAATCAATATCGACAGAAGTTTTTATATGAAAATTGCCGACATAGATTTAGGCGATAAGCCAGTGCTTCTGGCACCTATGGAAGACGTAACCGACGCTTCATTCCGAATAGTCTGCAAAGAATTCGGAGCGGATATGGTCTATACTGAATTCATCCCATCGGACGGACTGATTCGAGATGCCGCGAAAGCCATAGCCAAGATGAAGACCACCGACGAGGAGGCCCCGATTGCCATTCAGATCTACGGCAATGATCCCGATGCTATGGTCGAAGCCGCAAAAATGGCGGATAATGCGTCCGAGATTGCCGGAGGGCACGGGTGCGACGTCATTGACATCAATTTCGGCTGTCCCGTAAATAAAATTGCGGGCAGAGGGGCAGGTTCGGGAATGATGCGGGAACCGGACAAAATGGTGATGATAACTGAACGCATTGTGAAAGCCGTAAGCAAGCCAGTAACCGTAAAGACCCGACTGGGATGGGATGACAGTTCCAAAATCATAGTGGGGCTTGCGGAGAGACTGCAAGATGCCGGAATTAAAGCGCTTACGATTCACGGACGCACCCGCTGCCAGATGTACAAGGGAGAGGCGGACTGGACGCTCATCGGTGAAGTAAAGAATAATCCCCGAATGAACATCCCTATCATAGGCAACGGAGACATCAATTCGCCCCAAAAGGCAAAGGAAGCGTTCGACCGCTACGGCGTTGACGGGATAATGGTCGGGCGTGCCTCTTTCGGTCATCCGTGGATTTTCCAAGAAATCAAACATTACCTCAAAACCGGCAATCTTCTCGAACCTATGAGCGTCAATGACAGAGTGGCTCTTGCCAGACGTCATCTCGCATTATCTGTCGGACTGAAAGGACCTGTGACAGGGGTACTGGAAATGAGGCGACATCTGTCGTGCTACTTCAAGGGCCTGCCGGATTTCAAGGAAACTCGCGTGCGACTGGTGACGGAGCCTTCCGCCGAGAAAGTCGATGAATTGCTGAAGTCGATTTCTGAAAGATGGGGAGACTGCCCGCTCACCGAAAGTGCCAGTGTGTACGGCTTGTAGTTTTTTCTGACCTAAAAATCAAAAAGTCAATCAGAATCCTCGCTAATCGCAATATTTTACTTACCTTTGCACGCTATGCTTCGACGGATACTGTTAGCACCATATTACCTTACATTGAGAATAAGGCACGCCTTGTATGATCACGGCGTGTTCAAGGTGCATACCTGCGAGATTCCGACGATTTGTGTGGGCAACATAGCAGCCGGTGGAACCGGCAAAACTCCGCATACGGAGATGATTCTCCGCACATTGTTGGCCAGCGAGCAATGGTCGGACAAGCATATTGCAGTTCTGTCAAGAGGCCACAAGCGCAAGAGCAGCGGATTCCAGCAGATTCTTTGCGATGACACGGCGGCTTTTTCCGGAGACGAACCTCTTCAGATCAAGAGAAAGTTCCCGAATGTGACTGTTGCCGTGGACAGGACAAGAGTCGAGGGATGCGACTTCCTCCTGCATCCGGAGAAGCTCAATTCATCCAGAGCGGGCAGAAAATGCGCTCATAAGGATATTGAGTCCTCAGATTTGATAGTATTGGATGACGCATTCCAGTACAGATCTCTCCAGGCATCATTCAACATTGTGCTTGTTGACTACAACAGGCCGCCAAGCAACGACTGTCTGCTGCCTTTCGGCCGTCTGCGTGATCTTCCGGAGCGACTCTTCAAGGCCAATATCATCATCGTCACCAAGTGCCCCAAGTATATGGAGAATTGGGAGAAGATTGAGTGGGCCAAATCATTGGAAATCAGCGGATATGATCCGGAGACCTGTCAGGGATTGACCAAGGCCGGCAAGACTATGATGGTGCTGTTCACTACCATCAGCTACTGTCCGTTGGAGCCGGTTTTTGAAGGCGATGACAAGCGCTACGTATATTCCAAGAATCTCATTCTCGTATCCGGCATAGCGTCGGACACTCCGCTGAAGAGATATCTGAGTGACTCCTACAAGATTGTCAAGCATTTCAAATTCACTGACCACCACAAATATACCCGCCTGGATATCAGCAGGATACTGAAGGCGACAAAGAGATGGCCGACCGCATTGATAGCCACGACAGAGAAAGACAGCCAGCGGCTTCGCGGTTACAGGAGAATGCCTGACACCCTGAAGAAGAGGATGTTCCATACTCCTATCGAGGTGCATTTCGTTTCCGAACACGAAAAAGAAGTGTTCGAGAGAACACTTCTTAACGCATTGTCCGAGAAATAATTTGCCCAACTTTTTATTTATTTCCTTCTAGAATCTTATTCTGTTCTGCCACAGACTCCTCGTGTATCGCATTGAACACCTTGGAAACGAAGCCTTCTGACAGGTTGTGTCCTTTACCCTTGTCTATCATATGCTTCAAGATTGAATCCCATCTGGAAGTCTGGAGAATGGCGATATTGTGGTCTCTTTTGTATTCGCCGATGCAGCGGCACAAGTTCATTCTTGAACCGAGCATATCCAAGATACTGTCATCCAAGATGTCAATCATAGCCCTCAAGTGCTCGATATTCTCTTTGTATTCAGGACTGTCAGAATCGGAATTTCTGACTGTAAGACTGGATATGAGCTTACCGAAATCCTCCGGCGTAAGCTGCTGTTTGGCATCGCTCATCGCGCAGGTCGGGTCGCAGTGTGATTCAACCATAAGTCCGTCAAGACCGAGGTCCAAAGCCTTCTGGGACAATTCCTGCAGATATTTTCTGTCTCCTCCCATATGGCTAGGGTCTGCAAAGAACGGAATTTCCGGATAAATGCTCCTCAACTCTACTGCAAGCTGCCAGCCCGGAGCATTACGGTAAAGAATCTTTTCGCTCGTGGAGAATCCTCTGTGAATCACTCCGAGTTTGCGTATGCCAGCCTGATTGAGACGCTCAAGTGCTCCTATCCACAAATCGAGGTCAGGATTGACAGGATTTTTTACCAAAACCGGAATGTCGGTATCCTTGAGTGCATCTGCGATTTCCTGCACAAGGAACGGATTAGCACTTGTCCTTGCTCCGATCCAGACCATATCGATGCCGAATTTCAGGCAGTCGAAAATGTGTTTTTCACTCGCAACCTCGGTAGCGACCTTCATTCCGAGCTCATTCTTCACACGCTGAAGCCATTTCAGGCCGGGAGTCCCGACACCCTCGAAATTATTGGGGTGTGTGCGCGGCTTCCATATACCGGCGCGGTACACATTGACACCCAGAGATTTAAGTCCTCTTGCCGTCTGCATCACCTGCACTTCTGATTCCGCACTGCACGGACCTGCAATCAGAAGCGGCTTCTTGTCTTCCGGAAAAATCCCCCATTGGCTTACCGGTATTGTGTTGAGTCTTGTTTCCATATTGTTATGTGTTTTATCTTATTATTCTGCGTATTTTGTTGGCGTCCTCTATGAGCTCGCGTATATGAGCGGAGTCGTAATCCGAAATCGCCTCACGAAATTCTTTCATCTTATCGATGTATGTATCAATAACTTGGAGTACATTATCGCGATTCTGAGTCAAAATCGGCACCCACATATCGGCATTGCTTTTTGCAAGTCGCACAGTTGAAGAGAATCCTCCTGAAGCGAGGTCGAAGATATGCTTCTCATCCTTCTCTTTGTCAAGCACTGTCAGGGCCAATGCAAACGAAGTCACGTGTGAAATATGTGAGACGTATGCAGTGTGCACATCGTGGTTGTCGGCATTCATATATATAGGTCTCATATTGAGAGTGTCGTACAGGTCCTCGATGGTTTTCACAGCCTTAGGATCGGATTCCTCGCAATTGGCGAAGATGCAGGCCCTGCCGTCGAACAAGTTAGGCATCGCAGCCCACGGGCCTGAGTATTCGGTTCCGGCCATCGGGTGTGTCGCCACGTATTGAGCCCTGCAAGGGTGGTAGTGGACTGCGCGCACCATCTGGCTTTTTGTAGAGCAAGTGTCAATGACTATCTTGTCCTTGGCTCCGGACTTGTTGAAGTCATCCAAGATTTGTGGAAGCATCTTCACAGCCGCACCCACCGGGACAGCCACCACTACTATGTCCGCCTTTGAGACTGCATCATCCAGCTCTGCTATTTCATCGGCCAACCCGATTTTCTCGGCCGCCGCGGCGTTCACCGGGTCATTCTCAACGCCGATAATCTTGTCGGCGAACCCTCTGCGCTTCAGGTCTATCGACATCGAACCGCCTATAAGGCCAAGACCTACTATCGCTACTGTTTTCTTCATCGTTACCAATATATTGTTGTTGCTTTTTTCTAGTTTTATTCTGCGGCAATCAGCCGCAGAATCATCAATCTGCTTAGTTACAAAACTTTACGTATTCTGCGTTCCGCTTCGGCAAGGACCTCTGCGTTTGCGCATAATGAGATACGTATATAATTCCTTCCGTTTTCTCCGAAAATGAATCCGGGAGTTATGAATACATCCGTGTTATAAAGCAGTATGTCGGAGACAATTTCGCCTGCGCTGCCGGATTCTGTTTCCTTGTTCATCTTGAATCCTTCGGTATGGCTCAACAGAGGATTGTCTTCGCGTATGCGTCCCCAGAGGAACAGTCCGGCGGAATTGTGGTCATATTCAGCATTCAGCAAATCGAATATGCGTCCTGCAGCGACACGGCGTTTCCGATATTCCGCATTAAGCGATTCCGTCCATTCCGGTCCCTGCTCAAGTGCCTTCACTGCCGCCAGCTGCATCGGCTTGAACATTCCAGAATCCATCTGACTCTTCACCTTGAGAACTTCGGAAATCAGTTCCGAGTCGCCTCCGAGCATTCCGATTCTCCATCCCGACATATTGTGCGCCTTGGACAATGAATTCAACTCAAGGCAACATTCTTTCGCGCCCTCCGAGGTAAGAATTGACAGCGGAGTATCATTGAGAATCAGACTATATGGATTATCATTGATAATCAACATCTTGTGTTTCAATCCGAATTTCACGAGCCTGTCAAAAAGTTCACGAGTCGCAGCCGCCCCGGTAGGCATATTCGGGTAGTTGGTCCACATTATCTTGACATTGTCCAGATTCATTTTCTCCAACTTGTCGAAATCCGGCTGCCACCCGTTGGACTCGTCGAGGTCATATTTCACAATCTCTGCTCCTACAAGTCTGGAAGCGGATGTATATGTCGGATATCCCGGATCCGGAACGAGGACCTTATCGCCTTCATTTACGAACGCAAGGCTCGTCAGGAGTATTCCTTCCTTTGACCCGAAAAGCGGCTGAATCTCGTTTGCCGGATTGAGAGTGACTCCGTAACACCTTGAATACCAATCAGCGAAGGCTGCCCTGAGTTCTGGGATACCGATATAACTCTGATAAGCGTGGTTATGTGGCTTTCTTGCCTCATCGCAAAGAGTTTCAATTGCTTCCTGTGGAGGCATTCCGTCGGGCGCACCGATACCCAGATTGATTATGCCTGGCTTCCCTGCATCCAGGAGAGCCTTGTTAAGAGTGCCGATTTCCTTGAGTTTTCTGGAAAAATAATACTCGCGGACCGATTCTGTCCGCCGTGCCGGTTTTATTATCATAGTTCTGATTTGTATTCGCCTAAAATGTCAAGTCCGTCTATCAGGGGTCTTACTGCCGAGATAGCTTGTTTGTATCTGTTGTAATCGTCAAAAATTATGTCCGCATAGAAGAAGTACTGCCACTGCTCACCCGGAATCGGGAGCGACTGAATCCTTGTCAGATTCATATCATAGAATGAAAGAATGGTAAGAATATGCGCCAGGGAACCGGGTTTGTGTCTCAGAGTGAAGCAAACGGAAGCCTTGTTTATCTCGTTCTCGGGAATCTCCATACTGTCATCCAAGATGAGAAAGCGCGTGAAATTTTTTCTGTACGTTTCAATGTTTTCCTTTAGAATTTCAAGTCCGAAGCACTCCGCTGCAAATGAAGATGCGACGGCGCCCACGCCTTTCAGGCCTTCCTCAGCTATCTCTGCAGCACTTTTGGCAGTATCTTCAGACTCCGTCATCTGTATCCAGGGACATTCATTTTCAAAGAACTTTCTGGTCTGGTTTATTGCCATATAGTGAGTTCTCACTTCCTTGATGTCGTGCAAAGCCTGTCCCGGCAGAGCCATAAGGTTCTGATGTATCTGCAGATAGACTTCTCCTTTGATTTTGATGGGATACTGCCTCAACAGTTCCAGATTCTGGAGCAGTCCTCCCGATATCGTATTCTCTACAGCCATTACAGCAGCGTCAGCCTTCCCTTCAGCCATTGATGTATAGAGAGTTTCGAATGTCGGGCACTCTACTATCTCCGTTTCAAGATTTCCGTGACTTGCATAGAACTTGACTGCCGCCTGTTCGTGGAAGCATCCGTGAAATCCCTGTATCGCGATTCGTTTCATAGTTTTCTTAAATGTTTGCGCGCTCTGTCGTAACGGTCGCACACAAAAAAAGGCCGTCCAGCATCCGGGCAGCCTATATGTTTCATTGATATTCTATCGTTAACTTGTCAGCACAACTCCCGGACCTTTATCTTTTCTGATAAAAGTAATAATAATAGTAACCGGAAAATCGTACTGAATTTTTCATAACGATGCGAATATAACAAATAATCCGGAAGATTGTACTCCCGGATTGGATATTTTGCGACTATACTGTAAGAATATCTTTTTCCTTTGCAGCGATAAGGCTGTCTATCTCCTTGACATTCTTGTCAGTAACCTTCTGCACTTCTTCCTCGCCTTCTTTCTGGGCATCCTCAGGAAGTCCTTCGCTCTTTACAGCTTTCTTGAGGAGTTCGACCGCATCGCGACGCGCATTGCGGACTACGACCTTGCAGTTCTCTCCTGCTGTCTTCGCCTTCTTGATCAGCTCCTTTCTGCGGTCCTCTGTAAGCGGCGGAATGTTGCATCTGATCTGTTCGCCGTTATTCTGAGGAGTAAGTCCGATGTTGGCATCCATTATGGCCTTCTCGATTTTTGCAATCATACTCTTCTCCCAAGGCTGTATAAGTATGGTCTTGGCATCGGGAGCAGTCACGGAAGCAACCTGCGGTACAGGTGTCGCCGTTCCATAGTAATCTACAACAACGTTGTTCAGCAATGACGGGTTTGCCTTGCCCACCCTATATGTCTTGAGGTCTTCCTCCAGGAACGCCACAGACTCTTTCATTTTCTTGTCAGCCGCTGTGACGATCTCATTTACTCTTGGTAACATAGTATCTTGTTTTTATGATTTTACGTAATGTGGTATATATTTCGGGAACGGTTATACGTGAACGAGAGTCCCGACTTTCTCGCCTTTCAGCAACTTGGTCAGATTGCCCTTGCAGTTCATATCGAACACGATTATCGGCATATTTCCCTCGCTGCACAGCGCGAATGCGGTCTGGTCCATCACCTTGAGATGTCCGCCCAGCGCCTGGTCGAAAGTCAATTCGTCGTATTTTGTAGCCGTCGGATCCTTTTCCGGGTCTGCGGTATAGACGCCATCCACCCTGGTGCCTTTCAGCAATGCGTCCGCACCTATTTCCAATGCCCTCAACGCCGCACCTGAATCTGTCGTGAAGAACGGATTGCCCGTACCTCCTGAAATGAGAGCGACACCGCCGGCTTCCATAAACTTCACAGCATCATCTCTCATATAATATTTGGCTATCGGCTCCATCGGTGTAGCCGTAAAGACTTGAGCGTTGACGCCCTGTTCCTTTATGAACATAGACAGGGCCAGCGAATTGATGACAGTCGCCAGCATTCCCATCTTGTCCCCGTCCACGCGGTCAAAACCTTTTCCTACGCCCTGCAGTCCCCTGAAGATATTGCCGCCACCGTTGACGATTGCAATCTGAAGTCCGGCTTTGGCTGCGGATGCGATTTCTTCCGCATACGCCTGGAGACTTGCGGTATCAAGGCCTTTCCCTTCGTGCCCGCCAAGGCTTTCTCCGCTCAATTTTAGTAGAACTCTGCGATACATATTTATCTGTTTGAAAGTGAACAAAATTATCGAAATATTATGAAACTTGCAAGAAACGATATATCTTTGCTGACGCAATCAAGAGAATAAGCGGGTTCGGTGCGCCCGGACGCGTGCAGTCTCATAGTAGTAGTTTTAACTTTTTATCAACTAATGGCGAACGCATTCCACTACTCCATCGGGAGAAAGTTCATTCAAGCTGTCAGCGGAGCATTTCTCGTTATTTTCCTCCTTTTGCACGGCACTATCAATTTCTTTTCTGTAATCGATTCATTCACTGATAGTTGGGGTGACTATGACGGTTTATTCCAGCTCGGATGCGATTTTATGGCATTGCCGATAGTAACCATTATGGTTCCAGTTCTTGCACTCGGTTTCATTGTGCATATTGCTTACGGCTGCTATTTGACTTGGTATAACATCAAGGCTCGCGGCGGTTACAAACGTTATGAGGTCAGCAGCAATGCAAAGGCTGATTCCTGGTCTGCAAAGAATATGTTTGTACTCGGCATTGTCGTCCTTGGCATCCTGTTCTTCCACCTGACACATTTCTGGGCAAAGATGCAGCTTCTCGAGTTCTGCGGCAGCGAGGCCGAGAATCCATATCTTCTTCTCGAGCAGACATTCAGCAGCTTCTGGGTGCTCCTTGTTTATGTTGTATGGTTCTGCGCTGTATGGTTCCACCTTTGCCACGGTTTCTGGAGCATGTTCCAGACTGTAGGTTGGGACAATCAGACCTGGTTCAAGAGACTCAAAGTGATAGGCATCATCGTCGCTTCTTTGATTTGGGTTATTTTCACTGCAGTAGCAGTCAACGCATTCCTTCACGCAAACGGCTTGTTTGCATAAAGAAGTGCAATAAAGAAAACGAAAAGAGGATGGCTGATAGTCATCCTCTTGTTTTTTATGTCTCCCTCAGCCACTTCTTTTAGCTCCCAGGATCGAATTTCTCCTGCACTTTGAGCGGAGGGTGCTGCCTCTTTTTGAAGATAACGCGGCAGACCTCTCTTTAGCCAGCCGCGTATTTATATGTATCTGTACGTGTGAATTTTCCAAATAATATGTTTACAGGACATCCAATCTGTTAAGACCGCTGGCCGAGCCGGCGATGTAGGACATCGACACATTGTCGCCTCTCTTCAAATCTGAGATACACAGAGGAAGTCCAAGAATCAGACTGTCAAGGAAGAATTTATCGCCAACTTCGAGACGGGAATTTTCGGAACTGCGTACGATATATTCCAGATTGCCAAGATATTCCAGAAGTACAAGTCTGTCCGGATCCCAGCCGATCAGAATCTGCTGCCCAGTCTTCAAATCCGTAGAAATGACTGTCTTTGAGACAAACAGTCTTGAGTTTGTGGAACCGCCTGTCTTGATATGCTCGCAGAACGAGTCGAAATTCCTATATCCGATAAACTGACAAAGAATGTCAAGAGTGGATTTTCTAGGCACAATGTCAGAAGCCACATAACCCCAAAGCCTTTTCAGCGTTGACACCGACAGAAGCTCTCCTGTCCCTTTCTCGATTTTCTCGGACAAAGCATTGAAATCACAGTTGCTGGTGCAACAACGTCCAAAACTTCTCTCCACCTCAGAGAGGAGACATTTCAGTTCCGGTATGACAGTGTTTTTCGTATTTCCCATAACATTGTACTTTAGAAGCGGATATCGTATATGTTCCACAATGTAAAAGTAGCTATTAAATACTTCAGTTCCCTGATAATCTTTATTCATTTCGATTCTTTTAGACAATAAAACAATGATTCTTATTACCTTTAGGAGGTTTTTGGATTATGAACGGCTTTTCAAGAATATTATGCTTTGTTGTCCTCTTGGCAGTTTGCGCGCTCTCCTGCACGAAAGAGCCAAGCCCTGCATCATATAGCCGCCCACATATCAATTCAACATCATCAGAAATCTCCGAGAACCGTGTTGTCCTGTCCTGCGATGTCGAGGGCCAGAATGTCAGCGAATGCGGATTTCTGTTCGGAGCCAACGAGTATGATCTGGACAAATACGAAAGCCACAATCTTGACAAAGGCAAGTTCAGCACCCAAATCGACGGGCTGACATTCAATGTAGATTATTGGTACAGCGCCTACATCGGTGGAGGAAAGAATTCCGTCACATCGGAGAAAAAGCATTTCAAGATTCAGCAGCAGGTGGCGGAACTGGAGATGAAGCCGGTGAGTGAGCGCACTTCCAATTCTGTAGTCTGCGAATATACGGTCACCAACAACTTCAGCGGCGTTCTTTTCGCCTGCGGTCTATGCTGGGGAGAAGAACCTGAGCCGACTATCGAATCTCCCGCCAAAACTATTGACGGAGCGAGTTACGGCACCCACAAGACCACCATCGGCGGACTTGAATTAGGAAAGACTTATTATGTGCGCGCATACGCCATAAATGCACAGGGAACAGTTTACAGCAACGAGGAGACCTTTTACGTGCCGGTCACATTCTCCGATGAGATATTCGGTATGTATATGCTGGCGAATGCAGACAAGGACGGGGACGGTTTCATAAGTCTTGAGGAAGCATCCAAAGTAACGGGGATCAATCTGTGGCACATTACTGATTACATATCTTCTCTGGACGGCATAGAATATTGCACTTCTCTGCAATCATTTATGATCGAGGCAGATAACTGGAATGGTTATCCCACGGTTTATTTGCCAGAAGTGAATCTGGAAAAGAATGTCAATTTGAAGAAAATTTATCTGAGAAACGTGCAGATGAAATCCATCAAGTTGCCAAAAGAAGCTGACATCGAGGATCTTGACTTGTCATATAACAAGATCGCTGAAAGTCTGGATTTAAGTTCTTACCCGAATCTCGAATACCTGGACCTCAGCGGAGGTAACAAAATTCCGGAAATAAAGCTTTGCAACAACGCTCAGTTCAGATACCTGGACATCTCATCAAATCCCATAAGTTCACTTAATCTGCTTCCTCAGCAGAACATTCAATTCCTGGGCATAAGCGGCACCGGGTTAAGTGATCTTAACACTCTTTTCAAAAAAGTCAGCGGGCTCACGATGCTTAACGTAGGAAGCAACCTCAAGGAGGGAGACAAGGTATATCTTATGCCTAAACTCGAATACCTGGATTGCACCGGAGCACAGACATTTTCTCTGAACGTCAGTTACAACTCCAAATTACGGACTCTTATAATAAACAACAGCAGGATTCTGTCCATAGACCTGAGCATGAATAAGGTTCTCGAGTATTTTGACGCCAGGGGGTGCACAGGACTGAGTAAGATATATCTGTTGGAAGGACAATACGTTCACGGAATACACGATTCGCGCAACAATTACGGCATTCCTTCATACACCGAACTTATATATTCATCGAGAATAGAGGATTCTGCATTCAATGAATACCTCCTTGACTGGTTCGATTCCAACAATGACGGTTACGTGTCAGTGTTGGAGGCAGCCGACGTAAAGGAAATCTTTATCGACAACACAAAATACAGCAACATCACTTCCCTTCACGGACTCGAGATGTTCACAAATCTTGAGAAACTGAATTTCGCCGGACAGAGAGTGTCTTCCTTTGACTTGTCCGCCAACACAGCCTTGACGGAGTTAGTGTGCGACAGCAACCCGCTGGAATCCATTGACCTCCGCTACAGCAAACAATTGAAAAAACTCTACTGTCAGTCGACCACACTGACCGAACTGAATCTCCAAAGCAACAGCCAACTGGAAGAGGCTTACCTGTTCAACAACAGGCTCAGCAAAATAGCGTGTACTCTCGCTTATAACCTGAAAACGCTTGACATCTCCTGCAACAATCTTTCAGGGACTATCTATCTGTCCCAAAACCCGTTTCTGCAATCCCTGAAATGCACAGGAAACACTTTGTTGGACCAGGTGGTTATCAATCAGGACTGCGAGGGGACCATCCAGATAGAAAAAGACGACCACACTGAGATAACCTACCGGGAGTGGCATAAAAGTCAGTCTAGTTCCAATCAGTAACGTCTCCTCCTATATCAATCTTCGCCTTTTCCGGATCACTTTTCATCGTAATGTTGATTGTATGCTGCACCCCGGACTTGAAATTCATCTTCCCTTCAAAAAGATATGATATATTGTTCGTAAGCACCTCAACAAGAGGCTGTTTACGGTTAATATTCTGAGGGACTATGATGGCGGCATACTTTCCGTCCGACTCCTGGCGCAAGGTCACGCTTTGAGTCTCCGACTTCGGATTCTTTATCACTACACCGGCATACAAGTCAACAATGGCGTCAGTGGACACCCCGTGGACTTTTACGACTATGTCTTCCGGAAAATCCGAATTGAAATCTTCACCCTTGATCAGATTCACGACAATACGGCTCATCTTATGGGAAAATTTAAGGTTCACTGTCTTTGGATAGCTGACCTTTTCAGTCTTTGCCCACAAAAAGTCAGAAGCCTCATACCCTCCAAGAACCGCATTTTCGCGCTCCGTGCGCTGATCCTGGCAGACAGTGAACTTGTATTCGTCAATGGAAGCAACCGTGGAGGAATATGGATAATAGCCGTACACATCGTAAGCTTTCCCGACATCCCACCAGGACTTGGGACGAGACTCCCAAGAACTGCCGTCGAATGTAAGTTTGGCATTATTTACAGCATTGCCCGATACAATCAGTTTTGTCGGCGTAAGTTCATTATACTCAGTCATATAAAGTCCTGTAACATCGCCGCTTTCAAATCCGTTCGATGTAGCCTTCGTCAGAGAAGGATACTCCACATTGAACACGATGTCCCGAGAAGGAGTCTTCTCTGATACAGCCTCTTTCTGACAGCCTGCGGCCAGAAGAAGAATCAATGAAGCATATATTGTTTTTCTCATAATTTCAAGTCTGTTTTTGAGTTTTCACTTCAGATTTCACGTCCATTATTCCGCACTCACTGCCGGACGTTTGCCAAGGAACACAGGGTGATGGTTTGTCGTCCTGACGTCGGCCCGACCGACATTCACGCCATATCCGGCAGCACTCAGCGATGCCGTTTCCGGAAGATTCTCGACATTGTCATTGGCGACGAAATCGTCGAAATCATAGTCCTCGCCGGCATAAGCCTTTATTCTCTTTACAATGGACTCCCTGCTGACGGTGCTGTAATATGGTATGTCGTTGTTCATACAGCTGTTGTACTCGGAACGATACACTCCCCTGTTGTGCATAAATCCGCCTTCGTATATATCGACAATACCTTTATACTTCTCATCATATATAAGATGACTCCAAGGCACTTCATTGGTCTTGCCCGAGAGGGAAAGATTGTCATACCAGCCTTTTGCCTTGGCATTGTTGAACTCCTGAACGTGGCCGCAGCAGGTGCAGGAGCAGGCATCTATGAAGGCATTATGATAGATGTATTCATCTCCAAGTTTTCCAAAGCCGTGCCCTCCAGCTTCGTGCTGGATAACCCCGCGAAAATCAAGCGGATAACCATAGTCGCTCTTTGGGCAGTAGGCTATAGCGCTGCCGTCGTCATACATATAGCAGATTCCGCCATAGTCCGAGGTGTTCGGAATCATCACCACTAGCGTCTGACAAAGGTTTTCTTCGCTGATTGCAGGCGCCTTGCAGGCATATTTCAGAATCTCTCCGAAGTCGCTGTCGTTGACTCCGCCGAGCGTAACGCCGCCTTTTGCAGTAGTATTGAACCTGTTATACACTATCGTGTTGACGCTTCCGATACCTGATTCCGGAGAAACAGATATGCCGGTATAAACATTGAAATAATCCTTGTAGGTCTTGTATGGCTCGATTGAGAAGAAATGTCCGACGGCTTCATTCACATCCTTAAGCAGAGTTCCTTCGCTCACGTCTTTGGCATTGTAGCCGTCTCCCAGAAACATAATGTTGATTCCGTTTCCTTTGGAAGCGCTCTGAAGTGTCAATATCTCATCCTCGCCATACTCGTAGTCATACTGGCTTAGATTCAGCGTCACCTTATAGTCTTTATCTTTGAGTTTGAATATGACTTTTCCCTCCCTGCTCATATCAGACGGCATTGCGGTAAATGTCACCTGCATCGCAGTCTTGCCAGTCCCCGATGTGCTGCTGAGTTTCACCCAGTCAGGTTGCTCCGCCACTTCCCATTCATCATCCGCATAAAGCACAAAGTCCCTAGTCACGCTTGTGTTTATCGCCGTGGCCACATTTGGATCGACAGAAAGATTTCTATATGCTGAGATTCTCTTGAAATCTTTCCAACCTGTCGCCACCTGATATTGCACGATTGCAGTTTCCGGGACCTCAACGGTAAAATTATCTTTCGCAACTCCGTTGAACGCCCCCTCCTGAACGTAAGGAGGCTCAGCGCCTTTACATACGATACGGTTGAGGCCATAGCAGTTCTGGAACGCTCCGCCGTCCTCATTCCATTCCGCCGTATATCTTATAGTCTCCAGACCTTCCGGGAAGATTACGCCTTCCAGACTGCGGCAGTTGGCAAAAGCGCCTTCACCTATACTCAATACATTTTCAGGAATTTCCAGCACGCCAGACAGCCTCCAGTTATACGCGAACGCTTTTTTGCCAATAGTTCTCAAGCCTTTAGGCAGAACAAGTTTACCGGTAAAGTCGCACCCGCAGAATGTCCTGTCGCTGATGACTTCAAGGTCTTCCGGGAGCACAAGTTCGCCCCTGAAAGCGGAAGTGAATGCGTCAGACCCGATGGAAACTATTCCATTGTGAAGGGTCAAAGTCCCGTTGAATCCGCAGTTGCCGAATGCTCCGTTTGAAATGATGGTGACGCCCTGAGGAATCTTAATTGAGCCTGTAAGATTCTTGCACCCGCTGAAAGCTTCCTCGCCTATCGTGGTGACAGATTCCGGAAGATTAAGGCTTCCGTACAACCCTGAACATCCGTAGAAAGATCCCATTCCGATCACGGTCAAGCCTTCCGGCAGAGTCAGTTCGCAGCACAATCCGGTACAACCGGTGAAAACGCCATCCCAATATGAGGTATAGTTTGCATCCGGTCCGATTTCCTTCAATGTTGACGGCAAGGTTACGGAGTTAAGACAGGTGCAACAACGAAACGCGGCCTTACCTATCTTCACGAGCCCTTCAGGCAGAATGAGATTTCCAGACAGATAGTTGCATTCAACAAATGCTCCTGAGCCTATTTCGATAAGGTTGTCAGGCAAGACAATGGAGGTGAGGGACTTCTTTGAGTTGAAAGCATCGTTGGGGATTTTCTTGTCATTTATGTTGACCTCTTTGAGATTGAGCGCGGTCAGATATGTCATCTTCTCCCTCATAACATTGAAATCCTGCCTGTTGATATTGCCGGTCAACTTGAGATTTCTGATTTTAGTCAGGTCCTTGCCTGAAGACGTGACACATTCTTCCAAAGTTCCGGCTGTCTCAACGTTTATCACCACGTACTCTCTTGCGATTCCGTCATGGGAGATGTCATCATTTTCCCAGGCGGTTATACTCTCGTCCGAAGGTATGAATTCGAAATCGCCTTCAGGCCTCTTGTTTACTGTTATAGTGAAATTGTGCTGTTTGAACGGCTCGAATGTGAAGTCGCCCTCCTTGCTGAACTTGTAGGCCCCGCCGTCAACGGTAATGCTGACTATAGGAGTTCCGGCGGAGATGGTCTGTGGAACAACCACTGCGCGATAATCACCGTTATGCTCATACGGTATGATTCCGGAGTCATCGACTTCCCCTTCGACGGCAGCCACGCCTGTAGCAAGGTCAATTTTCGCCTCTCGTCTGAATCCTGTCAATAGGATGCTCTTGACAGCATCGTTCCATTCTCCTGTAGCGAAGCCTGTTCCTTCTGCCAAAGTCACTCTCACAGCAGAAAGTCTATGGGACAAGGACACTGTTACCGTGCTGGCCGTAGGCATAACTCCGGCTGTCTTCCCCCACAGGAAATCTGAAGCTTCGTAACCCGACAAATTCCCGTCGGACGCCTCTGCAGTCTGATTTTTTGACACTTCGAATTTATACGACGCAACATCGTCAACCGACGAAAACGGATAATATCCGTAAATGTCCACAGCCGTCTTTTTGTCTTTCCAATAAATATCCCTTGCAGACTCCCAGGAGTGGGTGGTCTCGTGATATTTATGCCACACATTATCGGCTCTGTTACCGCTCGTCTTAAGCGTTCCGGCAGTTTCGCCGTCATAATCGACAACGTAAATACCCATACGGTCCCCGTCAGCGAAACCGCTGTCATTCACTCTTGTCTGATAAACCTGATTGACCATACCGGACAATGCAATCTTACCGACTTCAGAGTCATCGCCCCCTTCCGGTGCCATTTCAACATTCTCCCGGGCACATCCAATTACCATCAAAGAGAGCAATGATGCTATAAATATTTTTCTCCGCATAATCTCATTCAGTTAATCAGAGCTTCCTCAAGAAGCCACTATTTTATTCTATATCAATTATTTACTGCAAGGATTACTTAATTTACAGAACCGCCGTGGTCAACATTATCAGTTTCCCAACCGCCGATTTCCACGGAAAAACTACCTCCGGTCTTATTGACCGTAACCGTGCAAGTATGCTCCATTCCGGCCTTCAGTTCTATGCCCGTCTTCAAAGCATATTCGCTGGACCCTATGGAAATCTTGACCAGTTCCGTTGTGTTTACAGTCTGAGGAATAACTATCGCCTTGAATGTGCAGTCCCCGTTATTGTACATTGCAATATCCTTGGTCGAGCCGAAAGTCGCATTGAGTTTTCCTTCCGAGAAATTCGCCAAAGCCTCCGCCTTAAGGCCGCAAAGTCGCACTTCAGCGGATTTCATTTCATCGGAAGTCCATCCTGCTCCCGCCTTGAGGACAACATTCACGCGACTCGTCAGATGGGACAACTTGAGCGAAACCGTATTTTCTGAAGGTATCACGCCTGTGGTCATACCCCAAAGGAGGTCGGATGAATTATAGCCTTCCAGCGTACTCTGATCGGTTTTCACGGCAAAATTCACTGAAACGACGCTTTTTATCTCGCTCATGTATGGATAATACGCATAGAAGTCGGTCTCGGTGACGTTATCCTTATAATATAGAGTCGTATCCGGCGTCCAGACTGATTTATCGAGTTTCAGGTGAGCATTGTCATATTGATTCCCTGTTGATTTCAGTTTCGCAGGACTGGTCACAACGTAAAGGCCTACCTCGTCACCGTTTTCAAAGCCCGTTTCCATCGCTTTCGTCATCGACATTGTCAGATTGATTGGCACGAGAGGGACCTCAGGTTCTTTTGGCGTTTCAACAGACTTATCGCATCCGCCAGATAAAAGCATAGTGATGAATGTGGCAAGAATGATTTTCTTCGTGTTCAGTTTCATATTACCGGTTTTTGGAAGCCGCTTCAGGATTTCGGATTCAATCTGAGCGTCAACGGCTTCAAAGTTATAAATATAGTGTTTTGTTTTCTATTTTCTATACGTGAGAGATTCTATTCTTATTTGTTCTTTCGGCAATTTTTCTCTCAAGAAGCGCCGATTCCGCAAAAAAGTTTCGGTGAAGAGCCGGATGATCCTCGACTATATTGCCGCCGGAATCGTCTTTTTCCGTGATATTTTGCGGTTTGGAATTTTATTGCTACCTTTGCGACCCCTATAATGTGTAGGGATCGCAATATTTTATTATTAACCAATTAAAGATCAAGACAGTGGACACACAAAGTTACAAGTCAGTTTACCTCAACAAGGCAACTGTAAAGAAAGAGTGGGTCGTCATTGATGCTACCGATCTGGCACTTGGCCGTCTTGCAGCCCGTGTTTCTCTTGTCCTCCGCGGCAAGACAAAACCAGGGTTCACACCTAACGTAGATTGCGGTGACAACGTCATCGTCATCAATGCTGAAAAGGTGGCTCTCAAAGGCAAGAAGATGACCAACAGAGTTTACGTTCGTTACACCGGATATCCTGGTGGACAGCGTTTCACTACGCCTAAGGAGATTCTTCAAAAGAGACCTACAGAGTTGGTAAGGAGAGCAGTTAAAGGTATGCTCCCTAAGACTCGTCTTGGTGACAAGCTCATCAACAACCTGTTTATCTATGCAGGTCCTGAGCATCCGCACCAGGCTCAACAGCCAAAAGAAATTAAGTTGAACGAAATTTAAACAGAGCAAATGGAGAAAACAGTAAACGCCCTTGGAAGACGTAAATCAGCTGTGGCTCGTGTTTATGTCGCAGCCGGTTCAGGCAATGTGACAATCAATGGAAAAGAGCTCAAGGAATATTTTCCTGACGAGACTCTCCAGTACATTGTAAGTCAGCCATTCGAAGTTACCGGTACGGCAGGTCAGTTTGACGTTAAGGCCAATCTCGTCGGAGGTGGAATCAAAGGTCAGGCAGAAGCTATGAGACTCGGAATCGCCCGCGCACTTTGCGAAGTAGATAAAGAGGCTTACCGCTCAGCCCTCAAGACCGCAGGATTCCTCACCCGCGACTCAAGAGAAGTCGAGAGAAAGAAACCTGGTCAGCCTGGTGCACGTCGCCGCTTCCAGTTCAGTAAGCGTTAATCTTACGGACACATTGATTTACTTGCACAGTCCGGTGCAGAAATCTTCAGATCTGAAACAGGATGTGAATTCTGTCTTAGCTGCTTGAAGGTTGCCGAGACTGCGGAAAATCCGGGAGACCGGCCTGATACAGACCGCTGCTTCAGGATTGATGAAAAGAGCCCGACAGGCCACGGCTAAAGCCTGAAGGGAAAGTGTAACAAAAGAAACATCACTAAAAATGCCAAGAACAAATTTCCAAGAACTACTCGAAGCAGGTGCACATTTCGGGCATCTTGCCAGAAAATGGAATCCTAAAATGGCTCCTTATATCTTCATTGAGAGAAACGGGATTCACATTATCGACCTGCACAAGAGTGTCGTCAAGATTGACGAGGCTGCAGAAGTAATGAAGGAACTTGCACGCTCAGGCCGCAAGATTCTCTTCGTTGCAACCAAGAAGCAGGCTAAGGACGTTATCGCCGAGAAAGCCGCTTCAGTCAATATGCCTTACGTTACAGAAAGATGGCCAGGTGGAATGCTTACAAACTTCCCTACCATCCGCAAGGCAATCAAGAAGATGAATACCATCGACAAAATGAAAGAAGATGGTACTTATGACAAGCTCGCAAAGCGTGAGCGTCTTCAGGTTGACCGTCAGAGGGCTAAACTTGAGAAGAACCTCGGTTCCATCAAGGATATGAGCCGTCTTCCGTCAGCACTTTTCGTAGTTGACATTCAGAAAGAGGCAAATGCCGTTAAAGAGGCAAACCGCCTGAACATTCCGGTAATCGCTATGGTTGATACTTGTTGCGATCCTACCCCGATTGATTACGTGATTCCGGCTAATGATGATGCCACAAAGTCAGTTGAGTACATCACCAACGCTCTTTGTGCAGCTATCCAGGAGGGATTGAGCGAGAGAAAACTCGAAAAGGAGAAAGATGCTGCAGCTGAAGCAGCTGAGAAACCGGCTACAAAGAAGCTCCGTCCTCGCAAGGGCACTGGCGCTGAAGAAGTAGCTGAAGCTCCTAAAGCAGAGGCTGCCGAGGCTCCGGCACAGGCAGAAGAAGTAAAGGCAGAATAATTTTAAAATCCTATTTTACTATGGAGATTACAGCAGCTGACGTAATGAAATTACGTAAGATGACAAGTGCCGGTATGATGGATTGCAAAAAGGCCCTTACTGAGGCTGAAGGCAACTTCGAAAAGGCAGTTGAGATCATCCGCGAAAAAGGCAAGTTGGTGGCAGCCAAGAGAGCTGACCGCGAAACTACCGAAGGAGCAGTTCTCGTACGCATCAATGGTGGCAAGGCCATCATCGTATGCCTCGGATGCGAGACAGACTTCGTTTCAGCTACCCCAGATTTCAAGAACCTCGCAAATGCAATTGCAGACGCTGCCATCGCAGCTTTCCCTGCAGACCTTGAGGCTCTCAAATCTGTTAAGTTGAAAGATGGCTACACCGTAGAGGAAGAGATTTCCGCTCAGACAGGAAAGACCGGTGAAAAGCACGTATTGGCATACTATGACGCTCTCGAGGCACCATACATCGCTCAGTACGTACACAACAACAACAAGGTCGCTTCCATCGTTTCTTTCAACAAGGAAGTTCCTGAGGAAATCGGCAAGAACGTAGCTATGCAGGTTACATCTATGCACCCTGTATCAGTTTCAGAAGCTGATTGTCCTAAAGAGACTGTCGAGAAGGAGCTTGCAATGTACAAACAGCAGATTGCAGAGGATCCGAAGATGGCAGGCAAGCCTGAGGCTATGCTTGAGAACATCGCAAAAGGTAAGCTCAAGAAGTTCTTCAAAGAGCAGACACTTGAGGATCAGGAGTTCATCTGGGACAACAAGATGTCTGTCCTCGATTACATCCACACTGCAGACAAGGACGCTAAAGTACTTGCTTTCAGAAGATTCTCTCTTACAGACTAATTGAAGTCTATAAATAATGAGAAAGCGATCAATAAGTGATTATTGGTCGCTTTCTTTTTTGTTAACCACAAGTCTCGGCTGCTCTTCTACGGAGACCTTCGCCTTCGGCTCATCCTTCCCACTGCGCTACGCTTGTGGGCCCCTCCCTCTAACGAGCCCGAGGGTGGGCACGGGTCCCGTAGTAGACAGCCGATCCGTCGTTGACATAAAAAAAAGAAAAGCTACTCTCCTAATATTCAGAAAAATAACTTTTCTCATTCATTTACCCTATGAAATGATTATTATCAACGCAACGCTTTCTAGGGGACAATGCAGTAGACCGCTTTTTAGGCAACCGCTTTTATTTGAAGAATCGGCGAATGAGCCGTACCCCGAAAAGCACAATCTTGTCCAGCGGAATGGAGGACGACGCGCTCTTTATGCCGGCGGCAAGGAGATTTACAGGAGAATACGCATCCTTCGCCACTTCCCACGATGACACGACTTTATACCCCCGCATGCGCACATCTTCGGAGACGGATTTCAATGCTTTGTTCAGACTTTCAAGGTCCTGTACGTCCTTATATTTCATTCCGCACCTCCTTCTTCTTCGAAGAACAATTTGACAAACATCTTCACTAGCCCGTTGATAAACAGTTTCTTTCGAACAAGGAACAGTACAAATATCAGAAGCAGAAAGATGGCCGCTACTATGAACGCACCGGCAGCATAACTGCCTATGATATCTCCCAGCAACAGGACCGCGCCGAAAGCGACCGCCATCAGCACAATACTTCCGAGCGTAAGGAAAGTTATCGAAAGGAGCAGACTGTTGAGCGTTACAGACAAGCCTTTGGCCGTCCTCAACTTGACTTCATCAACCTTAAGATCAATGTATTCGGCCGCACTTGAAGCAAGGTCTTCAGCCGGTTTGGTGAAATGCCTGTCCATTATACGTTTTCGTATTGTTCATCAATGGATTCCTCATCCTTTTCCAGAGCTTTTTCAAGCCTGTCCAACTGATCAAGAATCTTTGCTCTGGCCTCTTCCTTCATCTCCTCGCCTTCTGTTTTCAGAATTGCGCGAAGGTCATTGATATCCTTCTTGACGCCAGCCACTTTGTCTTTCGCATAAGCATAAGCCTCCGTAGCCTTATCCACAGCGACATCATACCCTTCCTTCGCGGCTGTCTTGATCTTGCGTCTTGTAACTTCACCTTTTTCAGGTGCGAAAAGAATACCAAGTGCGGCACCGATTGCGGCGCCTGCAACGAATGTTATCAAAGAATCCTGTTTCATAGCATCAAAAATTTTGTGTTGCAATAGTGTAAAGATAACGATTCTTCCGAGAATTCGGCTAATAAGCCGTTTTAAGTTTTATCCGACAGCGATTTCAAGATTGATTCTCAGGAGAATTTTCCCTGAAAGTCAGAGACTTATATCGGCATAGTCATTTCAAGAAGCCAGTCAGCTTCTGCCGCAGACAGACGTGGCGAGATTGTCTTGTACACCTTTTCGTTGTATGAATTCAGCCAAGCCGACTCATCATCAGTCAGCAAGTGCCTCAGAATCGGCCTTGTATCTATGTGACACAAAGTAAGGTTTTCAAAGCCGAGCCAAGTTCCGAACTCATTCTCACCGACCTTTTCGCACAGCAGAAGACTCTCGTGCCGGATTCCGTATTCTCCTTCCTTATAGAATCCGGGTTCGTCAGACGTTATCATTCCCGGCAACAAGGGCTGGTTGTTATAGTTCTGACGTATATCTTGCGGCCCTTCGTGAACATTCAGAAAGAAGCCGACCCCGTGACCCGTACCGTGTCCGAAGTTGCGTCTGTATTGCCAAAGAGGCCGACGTGCCGCATAATCTATCTGACATCCGGACGTCCCGAGCGGAAACACAGCCGTAGCCAGACCGATATGTCCTTTGAGCACCAGAGTATAATTTTCCATTTCATCTGCGCTGCACGGTCCGAGAGAGACTGTTCTGGTAATGTCGGTAGTGCCGAACAGATACTGTCCTCCGGAATCGCACAGGTACAGTCCGTGAGGTTCCAGAACACTTGAGCCAAACTCCGGAGTGACATAATGAGGCAATGCCGCACCGGCGCCATAAGCCGATATTGTCTGGAAACTGTCACCTCTATATCCCTGAATCTCAGATCTTAATGATGTCAGTTTCCTGGAAGCGTCCCACTCGGATATTTCCTTCCCCTCTTTCACGCATCTGTCAATCCAATAAAGGAACTTCTCCATCGCGACCCCGTCTTCAAGATGAGCTTCCCGCATTCCTCTGATCTCCGTTTCGTTCTTCACTGACTTGCGCAGCTGCACAGGAGACGGACCCTTGACAAGTGTAACCTGGTCCTTGAGCTCCGTATTGCACATAGTAAGACACCGCTTCAAATGATAATTCAATTTAGACGGATCAACATATATGCTTACATCAAATGGACCCAGATAAGTGAAATAATATCTGATATCATCATAATTCTTGACAGAAATGCCATCGGCAGAAAGCTCGGCAAAGCTGTCTGCAGTCTCAGCATCCACTGATTGGGATTTGCGCACGAACCAGTCAACCGGACCCCATTCAGTCACAAGGAGATAGGATTGCACCACAGGATTATACTCGACATCGGAGCCTCTGACATTCAGGAGCCAGGCAATCTCGTCCAAAGCAGTTATCAGAATGGCATCACAGTCATTCTGCTTTATGAAGCCTCTTAACCAGGCAAGTTTTGACGCTCTGCTTTCGCCTGTCAGGTCATCTCCAAGAGTGATTATCGGAGTACATGGTACTGCCGGCCTGTCACTCCACAAGTTGTCCAGCATATCCGGAAGGTCGATTAACTTGTAGCTGTTTTTGTCATTCCCCAGAGAAGCATCGTGTCTTCCCGAATTAATGAATGCGATTTCTATTTCATTCACCGATGCCAGAGTCTGAGCGTTACCGTCAACCGCCACCGCCACAGTCCCCCACTTGTCCACAAAAGCGACATTTGCCAGCCACTCCGGAATCCGTACTTCGCCGAGGATACGTGTTTTATGCAGTTCGACGCCGGAGCCTTCAAGCTGTTCCACGGCCTGGATAAAATATCTCGAATCCGTCCACAAACCGGCGTGATCCATAGTTATGACCATATCTCCGGCCTCCCCCGTGAAACCGCATACCCATTCCACCTGTTTCCATCTTGGCGCAGGATATTCGCTGCAATGAGGGTCAGAGCCTGTCAGGACAACAGCGTCTATACCCTTCTCTCTCATAATGTTGCGGATGGATTCAATCCGCTGAGCGTAGATGTTCATATCAATTCCCTTATTATTTCATCCGACACGAAGAACCGGTCTTCAGGTATTCTTACCTTCCCTTCTCCAGTCAACACCAAAGCGCCTTCAGACAACAATTCTTTCAGTTGGTTATCTGAAATATATAGCGGCTCAATGCCTGTCTCTGTCCGCAATGATAACATTATTTTTTCAATCCTGATATCTTCATCATTCAGAGATTCCGTTTCGGACCGATAATCGTGCTCCGACTGAGAATTCCATTTCCGGATATTCAATTTTCCTTCTGAATCACACGTCGCGCTGTGAGCCCCGGGGCCAAGCCCCACATAAGGGACACGCCTCCAATATGCTGAATTATGCACTGCTTCATATCCCGGCAGGGCAAAATTGGACACTTCATAATGTCCGTAGCCTGACGCAGACAATACCGCGCACAGCATTTCATATTGGCGACGGCATTGTTCTTCATCAGCCTCCCGATATTTACCGGCATCTACGAGAGATGCCAGCGCGCTGCCGTCTTCCAGTGAGAGCTGATAGGCGGACAAATGCTCCGGATGAAGCCCGACAGCCTTCTCAAGTGTATATCGCCACTGGGCGTCTGTCAGACCATTGATACCGAAAATAAGGTCTATGCTGATGTTTTTCACTCCATTTCTTCTGAGAATGTGCATAGCCTGCTCAACCTGACTTGCATTATGCCTCCTGTTCATCCAGCGGAGCATATCGTCATCGAATGACTGTACCCCCATACTGATGCGTGTAACTCCGACAGAGAGCAGGGACTTCACATATTCATCTCCTTCAAGAACGATGTCATCGGGATTCACTTCAACCGTAAATTCCTGATAACCGTGGGCTTCCGCCCCGAAAACTTTCCTGTTGAGATTCTTGACTATCCTCTCAAGTACAAGAAAAGGCAGCACCGATGGGGTACCGCCTCCTATATATAGCGTGTCTGCATTCTCCTCCCGACCTGATGAAGGCAGAGTGCCACGAATCTCATCCGCGCGCAAATCTGTTTCAGCGCAAACCGCATCCGCATATTTGTCGAATCTGCCGCCCTGCACATTTTCTCTGCAAGCGACCACTTCTGAGTAAAAGCCGCAATAAGTGCAGAAACTTCTGCAGAATGGGACGTGAATGTATATCACAAATTATCGGAGCATTAATTCAGCCTTGCCGAGGAAAGCCTGTTCGGTGTAGGCCTCAACTGTATAAACACCTTTGCGATAGCTTGGTATATCGTTGAGATATATGCTCAAATCCACTTCCTGACCTTCATAGTCAACCTTTCTGGATGCGGAAGCTACCATTGTCTCGCCATTGTATGTGAATGACGTACGTGTCGAATTGGTAAGGATGATGCCGTCAGGATCTTTTACACGGATATATACTCTGACCGGACCTTTTGGCGCAAGATCATTCTCGACAAGAGAAAGAGATGTCAGCAATCTTACGACCCTGCTGCTTCTGTCGGTAACCTTGTCATTTGACATATACGCTTCCATACGAAGACCGCGCGCCTTGATTACTGCGCCTGCCGCTACCTGGCCTGTGAGATTCTCCACCTGCTGAGTCAGCTGGGCATTCTGCGCCTTGCTTGCGGCCGCCTCGCGACGCGCTGCTGCGGCATCCGCTGTGAGCCTGTGATTCAATGTATTGAGCGAGTCAATCTGCACGATATAATTTCGCATTATGCTTCTCAACGTGCCGAGTTCCTTCTCGTATTGACGCATCTTCGCGCGGTTGGTAGCCTCGGTTTTCTTGATTCTTTCAATAAGGTTGGCTACTTCGGCACGGGAAGTGTCGAGCTGGGAATTGATGGAATCATAGTCAGACGACAATGTAGCATAGTCATTCTGAAGGTTCTCCATCTGTTCTGTGAGGTCCTGTTTCTCATCTTCAAGTTCGTTTATGAGAGAGGTCTTCTGACTCCAGACGTATGCAAGTGCAGCAACCAGAACTATAGCCACAACTACCAGCACCCACATCACAGTTCTCAATTTATTTGCCTGAGCAAGCCGCGCTTCCTGGTCGCGGCGCTCTCTGATCGGATCGATTTCCATAATTTTCAGTTTTACTAATCAAATACAAAAATAATCAATATTTTGTAACTTCGCATAGTATGTAATTATGACGAGGATGAAACGGATATTAACGATATTGGTCACATTGGTGCTGGCTTTTCCCGCATTCGGGCAGGCTCAGATAACCACCAGAAAAGAAAAATTGAGCGATTTCACCGTCAGGACAATGAAAGTAGTCCTTTCCGGAAATCATTTTGTGGATACCGCCCTGCAGGAGGCCCTGAACAACACGTGGAACCTCTCAGCCTTTGAATTCTGCACTATGAAGGAGTTCAATGCATTGAAAACCAGCGAGGAATATTACTTTATGGTGCCGGTCAAGGTCAAATACAAGAAGGAAACCGCTCCGGGCATCACGATGCTTACATTGGTAAAAGGCAGAGCGACCGCAAAAAGCATAAACGATATGGTGGAAGTGGTCAGTATGCCGATTTGTGCAGCTGATTTTCCTTCAGGACGCGAGGCTGCAATCCTTCCGGGACTGGTGGACATCATCCAGGGATACGTCAGCAAATCTCTTGACGGAAACTTCACAGGGCTGTCAAGTTATGTGACGCCGTTGGGTAAGTCCTCAGGCAAGAGAGCATATATCGCAAAGGATGACATCGCGCCTCAGGCCGGCGAATCCTTTCAGGAGGAATTGACGAAAAAGAACATTGTCATAGCTGACAGCGAGGAGGTTGACAGCGTATTCCTTTCCGGAGATGAGGACGCGCTTATCAGTTACGTCGTTGCCCCCGAAGAGCCCTGCAAAGGTTCTGTCTGCTGGAAAATGCTGATAGACGTACGTACGCACGAATTGTTCTACTACAAGAAGCACACTGTAGTCAACGAAGAGAATGTCGGATTTCTGAAGAGTGACCTGAAGAAGATTGCAAAAACGAGATAGGATGATTTCAGGAAAATCAGATTGCGGAGTACATTATGCAGTGAAAAGGAGCGGTTCTGCCGTGGCCTATTGTTCACTCGGCATCGCCTGCGGGACTAGGCACGAGGCTGGATTCCACAGCGGCATCGCGCATTTCACCGAGCACACTCTGTTCAAGGGCACGGAGAACAAAAGTTCCAGAGTGATAAACAGTTATCTCGACAAACTCGGCGGAGAACTGAATGCCTACACCACCAAGGAAGAGATTGTGCTGCACGCCACAGTCCTCAAGGAAGACTTGGGAAAGGCTGCATCTCTGCTTATGGAAATTGCGACTTCCGCGACATTTCCGAGCCAGGAAGTGGATACCGAGCGCGGGGTTGTAATAGATGAAATCAAATCATACAAGGATTGTCCTGCCGATGATGTCTATGACAGGTTCGAAGAAAAGCTTTTCTGCGGGCATCCACTGGCAATGCCTATATTGGGAACGGTGCAGTCCGTCAAAGCTACTGATTCAGAGGAACTCAGACGATTCTTCAAGGAAAAGTTCATACCTGAATCCATGGCCTTCACCATTGTCGCTGACATAGACGAGAAAAAACTCGAAGCCAATGTCCTGAAGCTGTGCGAAAAATTCTTCGGAAATACGGTAACGGCTTCCAGGCTCGAACGCCAACACCCGGCTCCGGCGATTCTGGACAATGTTTTCGACGAGGTCCTGAACAAGAAGAACCACGAGGTGAATGCTGTTGTAGGCGGATATGCGCCGTCATTGTATGAAGACAGGGAGCGCATTGTCGCCACACTGATGAGCAACATCCTAGGCGGGCCCGCTATGAATTCGATACTGAACAACGAACTCCGTGAAAAACACGGCTGGGTTTATGGCGTGGAAAGCAGTTATACGCAATATGCCGACACGGGAATCCTTGCCGTCACGCTCGGCTGCGAAAAAGACAACATCGACAGATGTATGGCCGCAGTGAGCAAGGAGATTTTGAAACTCCAGACTCTGGAAATGTCCGAGTCACGGCTTCGCGCGGCCAAGAAGCAGCTTCACGGGCAGATAGCCATCAGTTCCGACAACGGAGAGGCACAGTGTCTGAGTATGGGCAAAAGCCTTCTGGCATACGGACAGGTATTTCCTGCGGAAGAAACCCGCAGACAGATAGACAGCATAACTGCTTCTGAAATCAGAGAAATGGCCTGCAGAATCTTTAAGCCGGGAAGGACCAGCCGTCTGATAATGCTTTAGAAATTATGGAAAGCGCACTGGACAAATATCTTGAAGAACATTGTTCGATAAGAAATGAAGCCCTGGACTGGCTTGAGAGACAGACCAACATCCGCACAAATTATCCGAGAATGCTCACGGGAAGGGTGCAGGGTGAGTTTCTCTATATGATGACACGGATGATTTCCCCTCGCAACGTGTTGGAAATCGGCACATTTACCGGATATTCCGCCATCTGTATGGCATTGGGGCTACCTGAAGACGGGCACATCGACACGCTGGAAATCAATGATGAACTGGAGGACCTCATAATTGAAGGGTTCGAAAAGGCCGGCGTATCCGACAATGTATCTCTGCATATCGGAGATGCCGTGGAATTTCTGCGCGACCACGCGGGCAAAACGGCATACGACCTCACATTCATAGACGCCAACAAGCGGGAATACCCTGACTATTACGAACTTGTACTGGCACTGACGAGGCCGGGAGGATTCATTCTCGCGGACGACGTGCTGTGGGACGGAAAAGTCTATGCCGAGAAGGTGCCGGAAGACAAACAGACTGCCGGAATAGTAAAATTCAACGACCTTACGGCAAATGACCCCCGCGTGGAAACTGTCATCCTGCCTGTACGGCACGGGCTGAGCATAATCAGAAAAAAATAATGGCAAGTGCGGTAATATTGTGTTACGGAGAATTCCCGCGTAAGGAATATCCATTGAACCTGCTCCGTAAAGCGGACTATATCATCTGCTGCGACAACGCTCTCAGCACATACCTTCGGCATTGCGTCAAGATATTCGGAAAATTCCGAAGGCCGGACATCGTTATAGGAGATCTTGACTCCATATCCTACAGACTGCGAAAGGAATATGCCGATATCATCATCCAAGAGACAGAGCAGGAAACCAACGATATGAGCAAGGCTTTCCACTATGCCATCAGCCACTTCAAGGATCTCACAGAGATTCATTTCCTTGCGGCTACAGGCAAGCGGGAAGACCATACCGTCGGCAATATGAGCCTGCTGATGGAATTCGCCAAGGAATTGAACGGCACTTCCTCGCACAGCACATACGAACTTCCCGAGAATCCTTATAATAAGGACAATGCGCCTGCCATCGACATCGTGTCGGACTACTCCAGGATGTTTGCAATCACGGATTCTTGCAGTTTTCCGGTAACCAAAGGACGTGAAATATCCATTTTCACCCCGGACAACTCGCTCAACATCACTTCGGACGGGCTTGAATGGCAGACTTCCGATGTAATTTTTGACAATTGGTGGAAGGCGACATTGAACAAATCAGTCAAAGATTATGTATATTTGAACTTCAGTCACAGGTCAATTGCGCTTATCGTTCTGGACCGAAGCTAAAGACAATCAAAATAAACAATAACTATGAACAACAACGTTGACAAAGAGGCTTTAGCCTATCACGCAGCTTATCCTGCCGGAAAACTTGAAATAATCCCTACAAAACCTGCCAAAAATCAGAAAGACCTTTCACTTGCATATACTCCGGGTGTAGCGGCACCTTGTCTTGAAATTCAGGCCGAACCTGAAAAGGCATACGACTACACTGGCAAGGGCAATCTTGTGGCAGTCATCACCAACGGCACAGCCGTACTGGGTCTCGGAAATATCGGAGCGCTTGCAGGAAAGCCTGTGATGGAGGGCAAATCATTGCTCTTCAAGATATTGTCCGGAGTCAATTCCATAGACATCGAGGTAAATTCGACCAATATCGACGACTTCTGCAAGACAGTCAAAGACATAGCCGTATCGTTCGGCGGAATAAACCTGGAAGACATCAAGGCTCCTGAGTGTTTTGAAATCGAGTCCCGACTGAAAAAGGAACTCAACATTCCGGTTATGCACGATGACCAGCACGGCACCGCCATCATCAGTTCAGCAGCGCTCATCAATGCTCTTGAACTTGCAGGGAAGCGCCCTGAAGACGTCAAGATGGTAGTAAACGGAGCAGGTGCGGCAGCTATCGCCTGCACAAAAATGTACGTTGCGCTGGGCCTCAAGAAGGAAAATATCGTAATGTGCGACAGCAAGGGCGTTGTCCGCAGCGACCGCACTGACATCAACTCATACAAACGCGAGTTCGCGACAGACAGGGACTTGCACTCATTGGAGGAGGCTATGGTCGGAGCCGATGTGTTTGCAGGATTCTCCAAAGCCGGCACAGTCAGCCAGGATATGGTAAAGTCTATGGCCGCTAAACCTATCATTATGGCTATGGCCAACCCTGTCCCTGAAATTTCATATTACGAAGCGAAGGAGGCAAGGCCGGACGCAATTATGGCGACAGGACGTTCAGACTATCCTAACCAGGTGAACAACGTCATCGGATTCCCTTATATTTTCCGTGGCGCGCTTGACACCAGAGCGACCGAAATCAACGAGGAAATGAAACTCGCTGCAGCAAGGGCGATAGCGGAACTTGCAAAAGAGCCTGTGACCGAGGAAGTTATCGAATCTGCCGGCTTGGATAAGAACATATCGTTCGGACCGGAATACATTATACCTACAGCCCTTGATTCCAGGCTGTTGGAGCGTGTATCCATTGCAGTAGCCAAGGCCGCAGAAGAATCAGGCGTTGCAAAACGTCCAATCAAAGACTGGGACGAATACCGCAAGAGTCTGCTCAAAAGAGTCAACAAATCTTAGAAACCATTAATTCATTGGCTTTATGTTAAGGAAAATCCGTATTCTCCTGGCAGGAATATCTTTTATTCTGTGCACACTTCTGTTTCTGGATTTTTCCGGTCTGATGACAAGCTGGTTCGGATGGCTGGCAAAGATACAGTTTCTCCCGGCGGCATTGGCCTTAAACTTTGCCGTAGTTGCTGTCCTGCTGATACTTACGCTTTTGATGGGACGTGTATATTGTTCTGTAATCTGTCCTATGGGCATATTTCAGGACATTGTGGCGTGGGCCCACAAGGGCAGAAGAAAGAAAACCAGAAAATGGTACAGCTGGTCCCCGGAGAAGAAAGTGCTGAGATACGGAGTTTTCGTAATATTTCTGATAGCGTTAATTGCCGGAGCCAATGCCATCGTGGCTTTGCTTGCTCCGTACAGTTCTTATGGACGGATTGTCCAGAACCTGTTCCAGCCGATATGGATATGGGGGAACAATCTGTCCGCGCTCATCGCCGAGAAGTTCGATTCTTACGCCTTCGCCCATAAAGAGGTATGGCTCAGAAGTTTGCCGACATTTATCATCGCTTCCGTAACGTTCGTTGCGGTAATGGTTCTTGCCTGGAGAAACGGAAGGACATACTGCAACACAATCTGTCCTGTGGGCACGTTTCTCAGTTTCTTCTCCAGATTTTCGATTTTCAGACCAGTCATCGACACTTCCAAATGCAAGACCTGCCATTTGTGCGAACGTAACTGCAAGGCTGCCTGCATTGATCTGAAGAATCATAAAGTGGATTACAGCAGATGCGTGGACTGTTTCGACTGCATCGACACCTGCAAATTCGGAGCGATGAAGTACAAGCCTTTCTGGAAAGCAACGGAACAGGAAGCCAAAGCGAACGCAGTGGCATCAAAAGAAGGTAAATCAGAGGACACTGGAAATCAGAAACCATCCGCGGCTTCCGACAGCGGCAGAAGAGCATTCATCGGAGCATCCGCATTGGCGCTTGGCTCATTGACCGTTAAGGCTCAGGAAAAGAAGGTTGACGGCGGTCTTGCGGCAGTCATAGGCAAGAAGAAGCCTGAGAGGACCACTCCTGTCGTTCCTTTCGGAGCGGAAAGTGTGGATTCATTCTACAGCCACTGCACCGCCTGCCAGCTGTGCGTATCGCAATGTCCCAACAATATTCTGAGACCGTCCACATCTCTGGAGCACCTTATGCAGCCGGAGATGTCCTACGAAAAGGGGTGGTGCAGGGTTGAATGCACCAAGTGCTCCGAAGTCTGCCCTGCAGGAGCGATTCTGCCTATATCCAAGGAGGAAAAAACGTCGATACACATAGGCACGGCCACAGTTGACAGAGACCTTTGCGTAGTGAACCGCGACGGGGTTTCCTGCGGCAACTGCGCCAGACACTGCCCAGCCGGTGCCATTATGCTAGTCAGAAAAGATCCTTCGGACAAGGACTCTCTGCGCATTCCTGCAGTGAATGAAGATAAATGTATCGGCTGCGGAGCCTGCGAATATGTATGCCCGTCCAGACCATTCAGCGCAATTAAAGTTAACGGACTGTCCATCCATAGAAAAGACTGAGATATGATTGACAAATTGAACAGAAGAGATTTTCTGAAATCGGTCGGAGCGGGAGCTTTGGCTGTCGGTTCTTCTTCGTTGATCGGATGTACAGAGACCGGAAACAAGAATGGCGACTCTCCAGATGACGGAGAGATGGAAATGCGCACAGATCCAAAGACCGGAGACAAAATCTCACTGCTTGGATTCGGCTGTATGAGATGGCCGATGAAAAAAGGCGAGAACGGAAAGGACATAATTGACCAGGACGCTGTGAATGAGATGATTGACTATGCCATCAAACGGGGAGTCAATTATTACGACACATCTCCGGCATACCTTCAAGGTCAGTCAGAAGCCGCTGCAGGAATCGCTTTGAGCAGATATCCGAGAGATTCCTATTACGTGGCTACCAAGCTGTCCAACTTCGCCGATTATTCCCGACAGGCTGGCCTGAAGATGTATTATGATTCTCAGGAGCAGCTGCAGACAGATTATTTCGACTACTATCTGCTGCACGCTATCGGAAGACCGGGTTTCAAAGGATTTGAGGACAGATATGTCACAAACGGACTCCTTGACTTCTTGCTTAAGGAACGGGAAGCCGGAAGAATCAGAAATCTGGGATTCTCATTCCACGGAGAGAAAGACGTTTTCGACCAGTTCGTGGCATTGCACGACAAGTACCACTGGGATTTCGTGCAGATTGAGTTGAATTATGTTGATTGGGAGCACGCAAAAGCCCCGAGAAATGTCAACGCGGATTATCTCTACGAAGAACTGGCGAAGAGGGATATTCCTATGACCATTATGGAGCCGTTGCTCGGAGGAAGGCTCGCCAGTCTGCCGGCCGGAATAGCAGCCAAAATGAAAGAACGTGAGCCTGACCGGTCCATCGCGTCCTGGGCATTCCGTTTTGCAGGAACATTTCCGAAAGTGCTGACAGTACTGAGCGGTATGACTTCTATGGAGCCTCTTATAGACAATCTGAAGACTTACAGACATTTCAAACCGCTGAACGAAGAGGAGATCGAATTCCTGAAGGAGATAGCGAACCTGATGGAGAACTATCCGACAGTACCTTGTACAGGATGCAAGTACTGTATGCCGTGCCCTTACGGAATAGACATTCCGACTATCTTCAAGCACTACAACGACCGTGTGAATGACGGAGACATCGTCCAGAGCAAAGAGCAGGAAGACTACAGGCGGCTGAAACGGAAATATCTTGTAAGTTATGACCGCGCAATCGCTACTGTCAGGCAGGCCGACCACTGCATAGGATGCAAGCAATGTATCGAGCATTGTCCTCAAAGCATTGACATACCGTCCGAGTTGAGACGCATAGACCGATACATCGAGAGGCTTAAAAGAGACACTTTGAAATAATCTGCGTGTCGTCGGAACTTCGCGGAGAGTTTTTCAAAGATTTTTCCGATTTATTTGTATATTTGCAGTCCTGTCCCGTCGGAAGCCTTCCAAGGCCCTGAAGGAACAGATTTGGAGAGATGCTCGAGTGGCTTAAGAGGCACGCCTGGAAAGCGTGTATACCCCTAAAGGGTATCAGGAGTTCGAATCTCCTTCTCTCCGCTTATCACTAAAACAACCTGAGTTCTCAGGAGTTATTTCTAAACCGCTTCCCGATGAAACCCACTAAAGATGTTGCTCTAGTCCTTTCCAGCGGTGGCCCGAGAGGATTCGCCTATATCGGTGCGATTGACGAGCTTGAGAGTCGTGGCTACCATATCACTTCCATAGCCGGATGCTCCATAGGTTCGCTTGTCGGTGGGGTTTACGCCGCAGGCAAACTTGAAGAATTCAAAGACTGGCTGTTCTCGCTCACGAATATGAAGATGCTTAATCTTCTCGATTTTTCCATCAGCAAACGCTACTTGGTGAAAGGAGATAAGGTGCTTCAGTCCATACAGGAAGTAGTGCCGGACATCGATATCGAGAGCCTGAGAATTCCATATACTGCGGTGGCGACCGACCTTTACACCGGAGAGGAGGTCATTTTCAGAAGCGGCAAACTGTTCAAGGCGATAAGAGCCTCCATTTCAATCCCATCAATGTTCCGCCCCGTGAAATATGGCGGCAGGACTCTCATTGACGGCGGAATCGTGAACACTATGCCTCTAGATTTGGTTGCGCGCAACGGCAACGATCTGCTCGTCGGATTCGATGTGAACGATGTAGATGCAAAGGGCATAAATGCCTTCCTGAGAATGAAGAAGAAGCTCAAGGATGATGAAGAGTCTCAGGAGCATCAATCCATCAACAATCTGAAAAGCATCGCCAAACAGAACATATCCCTCATAGAGAAAGTCAAGATGGCTGGAGACGAGGGGCTTCATCTGATGAAACTTAAATTCGGAGAGGAAACGGAGAAGCCTCAGTCCAATCCGGCAGTGGAATCCGACGACAACTATTACTCCATTCTGAGCCGCACTTTCGGGTTGATGAACCACACGATTGCCAGGCAGAGCATAGAGATGTACAAGCCGGACATACTTGCCAAGATGAGCTTCGATGCCTACGGAGCAATACCGGATTATGCAAAAGGCCGCGAGATTGCCGAGAAAGGAAGGGAGATTATGGCTAAAGCACTGGACGAATACGAGAAATAAACTTATCTTTGCAACAGAAGGATTTATTTCAAAAAAGATTCTAGTATGAAATCCATTTTGGGCATAGGCAATGCCTTGACAGATATTCTTGCGGTACTTCCCGACGACTCATTCCTGAAAATGTATCATTTGCCGAAAGGCAGTATGCAGTTCGTGGATATGGAGACCGGAAATAAAATTTTCGAGAGCCTGAAGCCATACGGTCTGCACTATGTGGCCGGCGGTTCGGCAGCCAACACAATCACCTGCGCGGCTATTTTCGGAATGCCGTCCGCATTCATAGGCAAGGTGGGAGAAGATGAACTGGGGCATCTGTTCAAGAGCGATGAAGAACAATATGGCGTGCGCACACTGCTTCTGAAGGGCAAAAATCCGTCCGGAAGATCTATGGTGTTCGTTTCCGGAGCCAATTCGGAAAGGACATTCGCCAATTATATGGGAGCCGCGCTTGAAATGGTGCCGGAAGATCTGGAGCCGGAATATTTCCAAGGTTACGATTATTTCCATATCGAGGGCTATCTTGTACAGAATCAAGGACTTATCCGCAAAGCAGTCGAGATGGCGCACGATGCGGGCTGCATCATTTCACTGGATATGGCATCTTATAATGTCGTGGAGTCCAACGAGGCGTTCCTGCACGACATCGTCGACAGATATGTGGACATTGTCTTCGCCAACGAATCAGAGGCGAAAGCGTTCACCAAGATGCAGCCGAGAGAGGCCCTTGACGAAATCTCACGCCACTGCAAAATTGCCGTTGTGAAGGTTGGCAAGGACGGCTCGATGGTCAAAAGCGGGGATGAATACCACTACATACCTGCCTGGCCGGCAAAGCCGATTGACGCGACAGGAGCCGGAGATACCTATGCGGCAGGTTTTCTCTATGCTCATTCCCTGAATATGCCATTGAAAGTCTGCGGTGAAGTCGGTTCGATTATCGCGGCCAAAGTCGTGGAAATCATAGGCACGAAGATTGATATCCCAAGATGGAGAGATGCTAAGAAAGAAATCCGCGAACTGATATCAGCAAACGGCGGATTCGTCTCAGAAGAAGCATTTAACCAATGATGGGATTCATAAAGAACATATTCAGAAAAAGATTTCTACGAAAAGTCTCCAGCGCCAACGCCACGGGGCTTCTGCCATTGCAAGACATTCATTCTGCGGCAATTATCATAGATACCGAGGAGCCGGCATCGGACGAATGCAAAGAAAGAGTCCAGGCTTGGTTCAAGTCTAACGGCATCCGCGTCACTTTCTTCTTCTTTGATTTCAGCAAGGGAAACGAGGATGAGAGACAGACTACAAGCCTCAACAATACATTGCTGCGCAAAGATCTCAACTGGTTCGGCAGGCCTGCAAAAGAAAAACTTGAAATGATTGCACAGGACAATTCGGATGTCCTGATTTCTCTTGTGGACAACAGCGAATTCCCGATTGAATGTGTCGGCAAATCCGCACCTGCAAGATTCAAGATCGGACGTCGCCAACTGCCAGGACGCACATTTGACCTGGTCGTGGAAAACTCTCCCACACAGGCATTTACTGCAGCTGACGCCTTCGCTGAGATTTCCAGATACATAGAAACAATCAAATAATATCCTCAAAATGAACGGACTGACCAAGCATCTACTGACCGGCATCAAAGGCTTCGGAATGGGAGCCGCCAATGTTATCCCGGGAGTTTCCGGCGGCACAATTGCGCTCTTGACAGGCATATTCACCGAGATAATAGAAGCATTGAACGCTTTCATCGATCCGGTTTCCTGGAAACTGCTTTTCCACGGCGAGATCAAGAAATTCTGGGAGCATATACACGGCACATTCCTCGTGTCACTTATGATCGGCGTGCTCATAAGCGTATTCTCGCTGGCCAAACTGATGGTATATGTGATGCACTACTACCCCGTTCAGACCTGGGCCTTCTTCTTCGGACTGATAATCGCTTCATCCGTATATATGATTTATGACATCAAAGGCTGGAAAGTCGCTGATTACCTGCTGTTTGCTGTCGGCATTGCTTTGGGCGTCGTAATCTGTACGCTTTCACCGACAACAACACCGGACGACCTTTGGTTCATATTCATTTGTGGCGCAATAGCCATCTGCACGATGATTCTTCCGGGAATATCAGGCAGCTTCATACTCGTCATACTCGGCAAGTATGATTACATTATGCAGTCGCTCAACCAATTGAACATCCCTGTACTGATTGTATTCGGACTCGGTTGCGTCATAGGCATTCTCGGATTCTCCAAATTCCTGCATTGGCTGCTCAGCCGCTACGAACGTGGGACTATGCTGGTTCTGGTTGGATTCGTAATCGGCGCACTCGTGAAAGTATGGCCGTGGAACGATATGAGAGCGGTTGCAGAAGGCCAGATGCTCAGGAGCGGAATGTGCGAGGCTACCGCAAAAATCGAAGCCTCTGAACTTCTTAACAGCGGAGGACAGGTGATTGACCTTCAGATTCCTGGTGCAATCGCCTGGGCAATAGCCGGATTGGTTCTGGTCGCCGGTCTTGAATATCTCAGCACCCTGCATAAGCTCAAGGAAGAGCAGAACAAATAACTACATACAATAATGACACACATATTCAGATCAGTTGCGGCTATTCTCGTAGCCGCCGTATTTTCCTGCAATACAGCACTAAGTCACAGCGCAGAGCCAAAGCACCTCACGATGAAATATCAGGGTCAGGAGCGTGAATACCTGCTGTATATTCCGGAAGGCATCCAGGACAACGCCCCGCTCGTGCTTGTCCTGCACGGTTATGGCGGAAGAGCGATGAAAGGCGGATCCGCAATGTGCAAGGTCGCAGACAGAGAGAAATTCGCGGTATGCTATCCGCAGGGAGCCAAAGACGGCAAAGGAAAGACCTGCTGGAACGTGGGTTATCCATTCCAAGAAGGACTAAAGACAGACGATGTCAACTTTCTCTGCAAGTTGTCAAGGCATCTTCAGAAAGAATACAATCTCAGCAAACAGAATACTTTTCTTACAGGAATGTCCAACGGCGGCGAAATGTGCTACCTTATGGCGTATCTGAAGCCTGATTTCTTCGGCGCAATCGCTCCGATTGCCGGTCTCACTCTTGACTGGATGCAGAAAGACCTGACCGCGAAGGGGTCTGTGCCACTGATGGAAGTGCACGGCACTGCTGACAAGACTTCACTCTGGAACGGAGACCCAAAGAACGAGGGCGGATGGGGTGCATATATTGCCGTACCTATCGCTGTAGGGAAATGGGTTGACGAGGCAAAATGTTCTTATGAGACCACTGACACACTGGCGATGAAGACATTGGACAAGCCGGTAGAAGACCCGAGAAAACAACCGAAACAGGTAGTTCTGCACAAGTATCTTGGTGGAATCCCCGCCTGGAAAGAAGGGCCGGAGACCGAAGTATGGCTATACGAAGTCATCGGCGGGGATCACAGCTGGAGCGAACATAGCCTTGACACCTGCGAGGAAATCTGGCGCTTCTTCAATAAATGGCTGAGATAAAAGTCTTCTGCAACACATCAAAAAGAGGCAGTGCCCTTCGCTCAAAAACTCAGGAAAAATTCGCTCCGGACGCTACCTCTTTTTGATATCCAGATAAAGTCGTCAGCCAGAATTGAGTTTAGAGTTATTGGAGTGGCTAAATAAAAAGAATCTCAATAAATTAAACAGTAATGCCCGCTTTGGCACGATAATGGCATATTACCGTAACCGAAGACATAATAACATAAGCTAGTTTAATTCATATTGAATAGAGACAAACAGCAGCCAGTCGTGAAGACCAGCTGCTGTTTTTTATTGCTATTTAGCGGGGGATGTTGAATCTTAATCAACAAATGCCTGACCGCAAGATGCCCTCTACTCTTCAGGAGCGAACATAGGGTCCCAGGACGGAAGCAGTATCGGCTTCTGGTTTAGCATCTCGAGAATATCGGAAGGGACATATTTCTTCTCTGCCACAACACGGAACATATACTCGGAGAACCACTTGTCCGTCATTACGATACAGCCTTTGTATCCGCTCGCCACGCCCCAGCTGTTCTCCACCATCCATTTCTGGGGAACTCCGTCCTTGAGATCGACTGCGATCAAAGTCATAGCGTGAGACGAGCCGCTGGCGTGTGTCTTTACTCTTTCCTGTTTGTCCATAGTAAACTTGACATTGAACAAGGACTCATAATCGTAATTGTTCAAGTCCAGCAAGCCTCTTTTTGAGTCAAGGAACTTTGCTACGTCACAAGAGAAGTACATCGCCGTATTATCCTTGATTGAAGCTATCGCAACCTCTTTTATGCGTTCTACCGGAAGATTGACATACACCCAATTCTTTCCGTCGTAAACGTGACGGTCATAATCAATCTCATAAACCTTTCCGTATTCACGTGTAGGGTCATTCATCAGCATCACATAGTTGCCGTCCAGGTCCTCATCCACGAACTTCTCATAGAATGATTTTGGCGTATATGTCTCCGTGCTTACGAATTCGTCCTTTGAATTGTACATCGTCCATTCAAACTGAGACGGCGGAACACCAAGACAAAGAGCGAGAATACGATATACGTCAGACAGGATTGACTCTTTTTCCTTGATCAGCTGAGCAGCGACCGCTTTCTCGGCATCGTCCGCCTTCTTTCCCTTCTTGTCAGCGACACCTGAAGCGTCATATATCGAACGGAGTTTCAGTCCTCCCTGACGAAGTACATTCTTCAACTGCGTTGACATCTGGGAAGTATTGTTGCTGCTGTACGTTTCCGGCATAGCCTCGGAAGGTACAAGACCATACTTCATCGCCAAATCAGACACGCCCGTGAACTGGCCTCCGTCACTCAAAGGATTGGAGAAAAGCCAATCTACCTTACGGTCGTCAAATGGAAGTTTCCTCGTGTCGATTACGCCCTGAAGGAAAAGATTAGCCTTTTCCAATTGGTCGTAGAAGAAAACATAGTTCTGTGAAAATGTAAAAGGTCCGAGATCGAATTTGTCAATCATACGTGCACGCAACACATTCAGCCCGGTGAAAAGCCAGCAACGGCCGGAAGATTTCTGATCTGTAATGCCTTTTGTCTTGACCTTGTCTGAAAAATGGGTGTCTATCATAACCGCATTCTCAGCATTGGCAGCAAGCACATTGACCGCATTGTTCGCAAGCGCATTGCGTACAGCCTTGTCGGCGCCGTTTCCAGAATAGCTTTGACTGATACGTCCGAGCATTTCAGGGGTTATACCGCCATCAGGGGCAATCTGTGCCAAAACAGACATTGGCAACAACGTCGCAACCGCGACGACCATCAACTTCATTTTCATTATTCTTATCCGTTTATTTATGGGATGTCCGGTTTTTACGCCAGGCCAACCCGCTATCCGGATAAAGTTACGAAAAATTATTGCAACGAACCACCGACGATATCCTGAAGTTCGTTAGTGATTTTCTGTTGACGTCCCTTGTTGTATTCCAGAGTCAGATTCTGAAGAATCTCATTTCCGTTGTCGGTAGCCGTCTGCATCGCTACGGTACGCGCCGCGTGCTCAGCCGCATTAGTATCCAACTGGACAGTGTACATCTTGAGCATCATCACTTTAGGCAGAAGTTCATCAAGGAGCACATTCACGTTCGGCTCAACTATGTAGTCAAACTGCCAACCTCTGTTGTCGGCCTGCTCTGCGGCTTCGGCATTATCCGCTATCGGCATCAATTCCAACGGCAAATACGTTTCGTTGACGGACGGCTGGGAAGAAGTTGATTTGAAATGATTGTAGAGCAGTTCCACCTTGTCAAAGCGGCCGGTCATAAAGCCCTGCACCAATTCCGCCGCGAGGGATGCAGACTCGTCGTAGGAAGGCTTTTCCGCAAGGTGCGTATAATCTGTCGGAGATTCGAAGCCCCTTTTCTTCATTGCATCCGCCATCTTCCTGCCAACCGAGAATACAGTTATATCGGAAGCTGAAAGCCCGTCCGCCAAATATTTGTCGATGACGGACATCGCATATTTGATGGCATTGGAGTTAAATCCGCCACAAAGCGAAGAATTCGAAGAATATGCCACAATAGCGACCCTGCGCACCTTGCGCGGATTGCAGAGAATCTCAAGTTCACTGTCTATTTCCGCGTCTTCGGCGTTTGAAGGAATCAACTTTGAAGCATCCTTCTTGTTGTCCGAATTCCTCTTGTAGGCTATCAGATTCGCAAGCATACGATGAAGCATATCTTCATACGGCAACATATTCCCGATAGCCGTCTGCGCCTTGTGCAATTTCGCGGAAGCGACCATTTTCATAGCTGACGTAATCTTCAGCGTACTGTTGACAGATTCAACACGATTCTTTATTTCTTTCAATGATGGCATAACACACGCTGATTATTTCTGCTCGCCAAGCCCAAGGACTACATCCTCGGCCTCCTGCTCTATAATCTTCGTAACTGTCTCGTCAAGCTTTCCTGCGGCAAGTTTATCCAGCACATCTTCCTTATGGGAAATCCTCATCCTTTCAAGGAATTTCTCCTGGAAATCACGGGTTTTCTCAACAGGAATATCTCTCAACAAAGAATGTGTTCCGCAATACAATATGGCAATCTGTTCACCCACAGGCATAGGAGAATACTGAGGCTGAATAAGCAGCTGCTTGTTTTTACGTCCTTTATCCAAGGCAAGTGCCGTAATCTTGTCCACATCGCTGCTGAATTTGGAGAATGACTCCAATTCATCATACTGCGCCTGGTCAATTTTCAGAGTACCTGCAACCTTCTTCATACTTTTTACCTGAGCGCTGCCACCCACACGGGATACTGATATTCCGACATTGATTGCCGGACGGAATCCCTGGTTGAAGAGTCCGCTCTCCAGATAAATCTGACCGTCTGTGATGGAAATCACATTCGTAGGAATATATGCAGAGACGTCTCCGGCCTGAGTCTCGATGATAGGAAGCGCCGTCAACGAACCGCCCGCCTTGACTTTGCCTTTCAATGATTCCGGGAGGTCATTCATCTGCTCCGCAACTTCCTGCTGGCTGATAATTTTTGCCGCTCTCTCGAGCAATCTTGAATGCAGGTAGAACACGTCGCCAGGATATGCCTCACGTCCGGACGGACGGCGCAATATCAAAGACACCTCACGATAGGCCACAGCCTGCTTCGACAAGTCATCATAGATAACAAGTGCAGAACGTCCCGTATCACGGAAATATTCTCCGATCGCAGCACCGGCGAATGCCGCATAATACTGAAGTGCAGCCGGATCGGCAGCAGTAGCCGCAACGACTATAGTGTAGTCCATCGCGCCTTTAGAACGCAAAGTATTCACCAAGCTTGCGACTGTGGAGCCTTTCTGGCCTATAGCCACATATATGCAATAGACAGGAGTACCCTTGTCATATTCAGCTTTCTGATTGATTATCGTATCGACTGCGATGGCGGTCTTGCCGGTCTGACGGTCGCCGATAATAAGTTCGCGCTGTCCTCTTCCGATAGGAATCATAGCATCGATTGCCTTGATTCCGGTCTGCAGAGGCTCGTTTACCGGCTGACGGAAGATTACGCCCGGAGCTTTTCTCTCAAGTGGCATATCGACTTTTTCGCCCTCGATTTCTCCAAGGCCGTCAATCGGAACACCCAGAGGATTGACTACTCGGCCCAGCATTTTCTCGCTGACTCCGATAGACGCGATACGCTTTGTCCTCTTTACGGACATTCCTTCCTTAACCTCATCTGTCGGTCCAAGAAGAACCGCTCCGACATTGTCCACCTCAAGATTCATCACGACGCCCATCACTCCGCTTTCGAATTCGAGCAACTCGCCGGACTCGGCATTTGTCAGACCATATATTCTGGCCACGCCGTCACTCACCTGCAATACTGTGCCGACTTCCTCTATCTGGACAGACAGGTCAGCGGACTGCAACTGCTTGAGAAGCACGTCTGATATCTCACTTGGTTTAATATTGTTTTGACTCATAAAATCTTCCTTTTTAGACTAGTCTGTCATTCCCGGAAATGAACTGACGTTTCAGTTCAGCCATCTGCCTGGAAATGCTTGCATCAATTCTTCTGTCCGCAACTTCGAATATGAATCCTCCTATAAGGTCCGGATCGACATTCGTTTTCAATTCAAGACGTTTGCCGGTGTAGTCCTTGAACATCGCACAGATACGTTTCTCCAATTCCGGAGCAGGAGCGCTGACTGTCAATCTTGCAAGGCTCACCCCCTGGACATTGCACCAACGTTCTCTGAAATAATGCAGTATATACTGCAGATAGGTGATTCTGTCGTGACTGATGACAAGTTTCAAGAATCTTGACAAGGACTCGCATAACTTCTCCTCTCCCAGAACCTTCTGAACCAGATCCAACTTTCCTGAAATGTTGAACAAAGTCTGACTTTCAAGAAATCTGGTCAGTTCCGGGATTGACCTCATAGCATTCTCCAGAATTTCCGCCTGTTTATACACAGTCTCGCCTTCACCCGTCTCTTTCACATATTTGAGAAGGGCGTCAGCATACCTGGAGGCTATAATTCCTGTGTTCATCCTTATCAGTTGTTATTGTTTGGATATTTCTTGTCGGCAAATTCCTTCATCACACGGTCAATATAATCATTTCTGACCGCCTCAGAACTGAACTCGGACCTCAAGATCTTCTCCGTGATATTCATCGAGAGCATTGCTACTTCCTTACGGATATCAGTCAACGCACTCTCCTTTTCGGCAGCAATCTCAGTGCGGGCCTGCGCCAGCACTTTATCAGCCTCTTCCTGGGCTTTAGTCTTTGCCTGTGCTATGATTGACGCCTTTATCTTCTCGGCATCTTCCAGAATTCTGGACTGCTCTTTCTTTGCCTGAAGGAGCAATTCGGACTGTTCCTTATTGAGTTCAGCCAGTTCGTTTCTTGCCTCCTCAGCCATCTTCAGGGACTGGCTGATGGACTCGGTTCTCTTCCTGATCATCTCGGTGATGACAGGGAAACCGAACTTGGCGAGAATGCAGAACACCACGCCGAAGATTATGACCATCCAGAACAGAAGGCCTGTATCAGGAGTTACAAGTGACATAGAACGAACTAGTTAAAGAGAGCCAACAGGCAGACAATGATTGCAAACAAAGACGCACCCTCGACCATCGCCGCAACGATAATCATAGTAGTACGGATACTTCCGTTAGCTTCAGGCTGTCTTGCGATAGACTCTGTTGATGATGCACCGATTTTTCCAATACCGAGACCGGCTGCCAATGCTGCTATACCTGCTCCAATAGCGATACCTGCTTTTCCGATTGAAGATCCGGCAACTGCCTGTAAAAGAATTGTAAGTAACATAACTTTAGTATTTTTAAATTATTATATATTCAATTAAGCTTCTTTCTGTCGTGCTAGTCCTATGAACACCGCCGACAGCATTGTAAACACGTATGCCTGCAGGAAAGCGACCAGGACTTCAAGCAAATCCATAAATACACCGAACAGAAGCGACACGAACGTCATACTTCCGAACATCACGGCGTTGTACTTTGCAAACATAAATATTATGCAGACGAGGCTGATGGCAATGATATGCCCTGCAAGCATATTCGCGAAAAGCCTTATCATCAATGTTATAGGCTTCATAAACGCACTGAATATCTCTATGAGAGGCATCAGCGGAATAGGGAATTTCAGCCACCAAGGCACGTCCGGCCAGAAAATGTCCTTGAAATAGTGCTTTGTGCCGAAAAGATTGATGGCAAAGAATGTGCAGAATCCGAGAACGCAAGTCACGGCGATATTTCCGGTAACGTTCGCTCCTCCAGGGAAGAACGGCACTATTCCCAACAGATTGTTGATGAGAATCCAGAAAAATGCGGTACACAGATAAGGAGAGAATTTGGCGTAATCCTCACCGATTGAATCTTTCACGACTCCTGTGTCAATCATTTCTATGACAGGCTCCATAACTGCCGCAAGACCTTTCGGCGCTTCCTTGGTGACATCGTGAGTTCTATACCACTTTGAGGTTCCCAAAATCAGCCAAAGGAGAATTGCGCTGCTTATCAGCATAGCCAGAACATCCTTGGTAATCGAGATGTCAAAAGGTCTGATCTCCTCGCCTGCAGCATTGGTTTCCACCACTTTGCCGGCTTCTGAAATATGCAGTCCTTCGTACTCGGCACCGTCTTCCAATCTGCTTGACGAGAAGATATGCCAACCTGTACTGCTTTTCACTATCACCGGCAGCGGTATTGATATTACCTTGTCTCCTATATTGGTGATATGCCACTCGTACGCGTCATTAGTATGTCCGAATATCACTTCCTGAATATTGAATCCAGGGCCTGACGCAGTGCTGTCCGCCTCGTTCTGAGCGAAGCAAGGCATTCCCGACATCGCGACAACTATGACTGTGAGTATGTATCTAAACAATCTCATAATTCAACACACACAGAAACTTTATTCTTCCTTATTTCTGCAAATCCCGACTTTACCGGAATTTTTTTCTGCCCGCCGTCGGAAGTGACATATTCCACATCACCTGCAACCAGAGCGGTTATCAACGGCGCGTGATCTTTCAGGACCTCGAACGCCCCGCTCTTGCCAGGAAGTCTCACCAGGGACACCGTACATTCTTCAAGCACGTGTTCCGGAGACATTATGATCAGTGAAATTTCTGCTTCCATATCTACTTATTGTCAACCTTAGAAAGGATTTCTTCACCTTTCTTTATGGCTTCTTCGATAGTTCCTACGTTAAGGAAAGCCTGTTCAGGGAGATAATCGACTTTTCCGTCAAGAATCATATTGAATCCCTTGATGGTATCGTCAATATCAACCATAACGCCAGGCACACCGGTAAACTGCTCGGCCACAGAGAACGGCTGCGACAGGAAACGCTGCACACGTCTTGCCCTGTTCACTGTCAGTTTGTCCTCGTCCGACAATTCGTCCATACCGAGAATTGCGATAATATCCTGCAATTCCTTATTACGCTGCAGAATCTGCTTTACTCTCTGGGCAGTATTGTAATGCTCCTCCCCGACGATATTCGGGTCAAGGATTCTTGACGTTGACTCAAGCGGGTCAACCGCAGGATAGATACCAAGCTCCGTTATCTTTCTGCTCAACACTGTAGTAGCATCCAAGTGAGTGAAAGTTGTCGCAGGAGCAGGGTCGGTCAAGTCGTCTGCCGGCACATAAACTGCCTGTACTGAGGTGATGGAGCCATTCTTCGTCGATGTGATACGTTCCTGCATCTGTCCCATTTCAGTTGCAAGCGTCGGCTGATAACCTACAGCTGAAGGCATACGTCCAAGCAATGCGGACACCTCAGAACCGGCCTGCGTAAAACGGAAAATATTATCTATGAAGAACAATATGTCTTTAGGCCCGTTCTGGGTCTTGTTATCCCTGAAAGACTCGGCCAAAGTCAAACCTGACAAAGCGACAGAAGCACGTGCTCCAGGCGGCTCATTCATCTGACCGAAGACTAGAGCGACCTGAGACTCAAACAGTTTCTCTCTGTCAACCAGCGAAAGATCCCAATGACCTTCTGCCATGCTTTTCTCAAAAGCTTCTCCATATTTTATAACTCCGGACTCGATCATCTCCCTGAGGAGGTCGTTACCTTCCCTTGTTCGTTCTCCGACTCCGGCGAATATTGAGAATCCGTTGTGTTTCTTGGCGATGTTGTTGATAAGTTCCTTGATCAGCACCGTTTTACCGACGCCAGCGCCACCGAAAAGACCGATCTTTCCACCTTTAAGATAAGGTTCCAAGAGGTCTATGACTTTTATACCTGTGTAAAGAACTTCCTGTGAAGTGGTAAGGTCCTCAAATTTAGGAGGTTCACGATGGATAGGCAACTCTTCCTTTCTGTCCAGTTCGCCAAGTCCGTCAATGGACTCGCCTACGACATTCAGCACTCGGCCTCTGATTTGCGGACCGACCGGCATTTCTATAGGATGAGCGGTATTCACAGCCTCCATACCTCTCTGCAGTCCGTCGGTAGAATCCATCGCAACAGTTCTTACGGTATCCTCACCGATATGCTGCTGAACTTCTACAATCAACTCCCTTCCGTCCTGTCGTTTTATTGTCAAGGCATCGTGAATATTAGGCAGTTGGTTCTTCTGTTCTGACTGATTGAGGTCAAAATGGATATCCACAACCGGACCTATTATTTGTGATATGTGTCCTACAACGTTTAGCATATCTATTTATTGTTTAATCTTTTAACAGCTCTACCGCAAGTAAGTATCCCTCTTTGGCAAGCCCGCTTTTCACTGAAAAATTCGTACCAATCAAATGAAATTATGGCCAAAAATACCAATCTTATGCTTAAATCGGCTAAACTATTATCATTCAGCAACTAAAAGGATACATCGCAAAAATATGGCGCGCGTAGCCCACGTCCGAAGCGCCTGAAGATACGTTTATAAATAATAAGAGGGAGGCTAAAAAATTTTAGCCTCCCTCTATTTTATTCTACCGCCAGATTAATTACTTAATCTTCTCGTATCCATAACGTGCAGCGTCACCAAGCTCCATCTCGATCTTCATAAGACGGTTGTACTTGGCGATACGGTCTGTACGGCTGAGTGAACCGGTCTTGATCTGGCCACTGTTTGTAGCAACAGCGATGTCAGCGATCGTAGTATCCTCAGTCTCGCCTGAACGGTGAGAAGTAACAGTGGTATAACCATTTCTGTGAGCCATCTCAATAGCGTCAAGAGTCTCGGTAAGAGAACCGATCTGGTTAACCTTGATAAGAATTGAGTTAGCAGCACCCTTCTGGATACCTTTCTTGAGATATTCTACGTTTGTTACGAAGAGGTCATCACCTACAAGCTGGCACTTTCCGCCGATTGCTTTTGTAAGTTTAACCCATCCTTCCCAGTCATTCTCATCGAGACCGTCCTCGATAGAGTCGATAGGATATTTGTTTACAAGTTCCTCGAGGTATGCAATCTGCTCGTCATCAGAAAGTTTCTTTCCGTTAGGATCTTTAGGCATACCTGTCTTGAGCTGCTTGTAGTCATAGAAGAACTTGTCGCCTTCCTTTACAGAGAACTCAGAAGCGGCACAGTCCATAGCGATTGTAACGTCCTTTCCTGGAACATAGCCTGCCTTCTTGATAGCTTCCATAATGCAGTCAAGAGCGTCATCGATGCCGTTGAGCTTGGGAGCGAAACCGCCTTCGTCGCCTACTGCAGTAGAAAGTCCGCGTCCTTTGAGAACCTTCTGGAGTGCGTGGAAAACTTCAGCACCCATTCTTACACCTTCAGCGATGCTTGGAGCACCAACCGGACGAATCATAAATTCCTGGAAAGCGATAGGGGCATCAGAGTGAGCA
>CAVKAQ010000007.1:0-58232 GCA_963654225.1 Butyricicoccaceae bacterium
AATTATAAGGTGAAAATAGAACCGGGTACTCAATCCGGGACTGTTGTGCGTCTTAGGGGAATGGGCTTGCCTGCTGTCAAAGGCTATGGCTCCGGTGTCGGTGACCTGTATGTCAAATATCTTGTATGGCTGCCGAAGAAACTTACAAGCAGTGAGAAAGCTGCATTGGAATCTATGCGTACAAGCCCTTCATTCACTCCGGACCTGAGCAGGGAAGACAGGAATCTATTTGACAAAATGAAAGAAAATTTCTGATAAAATCTTTGCGGATTTGAAAAATGTTTGTACATTTGCAGTCCCATTAACAAAGCAACCTCTTGCTATCGTTGAGTTTTTGAGCAACGTTGCGCTTAAAAGTTATTAGAGATGGATTTGATAAAAGTAGTAGAGCAGGCATTTGTAAACGACAAAGCTGCTTCATTCCCGAAATTCAAAGGTGGCGACACAATCACCGTTACCTACAGAATTAAAGAGGGTGACAAAGAGAGACTTCAGAAGTTCAGAGGTGTTGTTCTTCAGATTAGCGGTGCGTCACCATTTACGAAGACTTTCACAGTACGTAAAGTTTCAGGTGGAATCGGTGTTGAGAGGATTTTCCCTTTCCAGTCACCATTCATTGAGTCAATTGAAGTTAACAAAGTTGGTCACGTGCGTAGAGCTAGAATCTTCTACCTCAGGAATCTTTCAGGTAAGAAGGCTAGAATCAAAGAGAAGAAGTTGGTGTTCTTGAAAGAAGAAGGTGCTTCATCTCAGCCTGCGGCCGAGACTAAGTAATATAAGTCGAAAGACGGTATGGTCCCATAGCTCAATTGAATAGAGCATTTGACTACGGATCAAAAGGTTATAGGTTTGAATCCTATTGGGATCACAAAGAGGACGGAAATTTTTCCGCCCTCTTTTATTTTTTTGCTCTTCCTTTGTAGAATTCAGCGAGGCTACCATTCAGATAAGTCTAACGCCTCTCAGTTGAGCTCTGAAACTTCTTGGACGTCAGCATTAAAGCATTTGAAGTTCGGAGCGAATTTTTTCTGAGCGGAGAACTCAATTGCTTCAATGTTGTAATGACGACTCAGGAGTAAAACCCTGTGTTTAAACATATATTTTCTGAAGTCCAAAGAGGAAGTATTTAACATCGGATACTCCTCTCAGTTGAACTCTGAAACTTCTTTAGACTTTGACATTAAAGCATTTGAAGTTCGGAGCGAATCAAAGATTCTCCTGAAGTTCAAGCCACCGCATTTCCTTTTCGTCCAAGAGCGACGTAAGTTCCTCAAACCTCTTTGATGCCTCCTGAACCTTTCCGTAATCCAAATTGCCCGAGGACAGACTTTTTTCCAATTCTGACTTCTCTTTTCCCAGCGCCTCCAAATCCTTCTCAAGTTGTTCAAGCTCTTTCTGTTCCTTCCACGTCAACTTTTTCTTCTCTGGCTTGCATTTCACCTCAGCCGGAGCGGATGAACTTTTAACGGCTTTTTCCTCAGCCCTTGCAATTGACTTCTGCTGAGATTCATACTCTTTGATATACTCGTGATACTCGCTGTATGAGCCGATGAAATCCTTTATGACTCCGTTGCCGCAGAATATGAAAAGATGATCTACAAGCCTGTCAAGGAAATGCCTGTCGTGTGATACGATTATCAGCGAACCCTTGAAATCTTTGAGATATTCCTCGAGAACATCCAATGTCACGATATCAAGGTCATTCGTAGGCTCGTCAAGTATAAGCAGATTAGGATTCTGCATCAGAATAGTCATAAGATAGAGACGTCTACGTTCTCCTCCTGACAGTTTAGCCACCCTGGTAGTGAACATATCGTGGCTGAACAGAAACTGATTGAGCAGATGAGTATCGCTCACAACCTGCATAACAGTCTCATCCTCATTGAATTTCATTCCGCCTTGGCGGTAGTAGCCAATCTTGAGTGAATCGCCTCTCTCAATTATGCCGCTGAATTCCCCGCTTTCCGGAATGTTTCCTGTAAGCAGATTGATGAAGGTAGATTTTCCGGTTCCATTCTTGCCTACTATGCCGATCTTCTCGAACCGCTGGAAATTATATGTGAAATGGTCAAGATATATGTCCGGGCCATATCTGAAGCTCACATCCTTGCAGTCAATGATCTTGCTGCCAAGCCTGGAACCTTTTCCCATAGAGTCGAGATTGACCTTCCCGCTGGTATATACCTGTTCTGACCTTTCCTTGAGATCATAGAAAGCGTTGATTCTGTACCTTGCTTTTCCGGTTCGTGCGCAAGGAGAACTTCTTATCCATTCAAGTTCACGGCGAAGTATGTTGTTCACTTTCGCCGTCTCGGCATTGTAGTTGTCAATGCGCTCCTGCCGCTTCTCCAGATAATTTTCGTAGTTTCCGCGATACGTGTAAATTGCTCCGTGGTCGAGCTCCATAACAGTATTGCAGACGTGGTCCAGAAAGTAACGGTCGTGAGTCACCATCAGAAGTGTGCTTCTGGAATGCCCCAGATAGTTTTCCAGGAATTCAATCGCGTCTATGTCAAGATGGTTTGTCGGCTCGTCCATTATGAAGAAATCCGCTTCCGAAGCAAGCATTACCGTCAGAGCGACCCGTTTCACCTCTCCGCCGGAGAGATTTTTCATTATGCCTGACGTATCAAGACCGAAATTCGACGCAAACTTTCTGATGCGCAGCTCATAGGCGAAAAGTTCATTGTCATCCAGCCCTTCTGTAAACTGTTTGCTGGACTCCATTGCCTGGGTGAACACATCATTGTCGGGATTGAACGTGAACTCCTGCTCGAGAAATGCTATCCTGATATGACGCAGGAATGTGATCTTACCGCCTGAGTCAGATTTGTCGTTTCCCGCAAGTATCTTTAGCAATGTGGATTTGCCCGTTCCGTTAGGAGCGATGAGCGCAATTTTATCACCTTCATTTATATTGAATCCGATATGCTCGAAAAGCACTTTTGGACCGTAACTCTTGCTGATATTTTCAATCTGTAGAAATGATGCCACTTCCTGATTCTTTAATTGTTAGCTTTTGCGGTACATCTATCTGAACATTCTGTCCACTTCCTTGACGGCACTCGGCAGAGCAAATACCACGACTCTGTCATAACTCTCGATCAGAGTATTGCCGACAGCGATGAAGTAGTCGTTTCCTCTTATGATTCCGCCGATAATCGCGTTTGCCGGGAAATCAATGTCCTTCAGTGTCTTATGGGTAATGATACTGTCAGGCGCCACGATATATTCCAGAATTTCAGCCTCCGTTCCGCTCATATATTTGACGAAACGGACCTTGTTGCTGAGGGTCATCTTGAATATCTTTCCTGCGGTGATAAGCTTCTTGTTGATAACAGAATCTACGCCCATTTCTTCTGCAAGGCGTATGTATTCAATGTTCTCGACTTCGGCGATTGTCCGTTCCACACCGAAACGTTTGGCAACGACACACGCGAGTATGTTGGCTTCATCATTTTCAGTAACCGCCACGAAAGCATCGTAGTCCCGGATATTCTCTTCCAGAAGGAAATCAGAATTTCGTCCGTCTCCATTGACTACCTGTACGTTATTGTCTGTGTTTTCACTGAGATCTATGCACAGTTTCTTGTCGGAATCAATGACCTTCACGGCTTCAACCATCTTTGCGATGTTGCCTGCAAGCATTCCGCCGATTGCTCCGGCTCCCAGTATCATCACTTTGTTGATTTCTATGCTGCCTTTGCCGAGAAAATTCATCATCGGTGTGATGCCCTCTCTAGTCGTTATGATATAGACGAGGTCGTGATACTTGAATTTTGTGTCACGTTGCGGCATTATGGTCTTGTTGTCACGCGAGATGGCAACGACTCTGAACTGCACGTCTGATGTTATGGCAGCCGCGAGTTCGGAGATTTTCATATCTATGATAGGGGAGTCATCCTCAAGTTTGAATACTGCGAGCTGAAGTTTTCCCCTTGCGAAATCCATTGTCTCGGTGGATGTCGTGCGCTTCAGCAGTCCGGCTATTTCCCCAGCCGCTATTTTCTCAGGGTAGAACATAAGGTCTATCCCAAGTTCCGTGAACAAGTGCTTGTTCTCGTAGGACAGATATTCCTCATTGTTGATTCTGGCGCAGACCTTGGCGCATCCCAATTTCTTGGCCAGCAATGCGCTGACTATGTTCACATCCTGGGATGAACTCGGATTTACCGCGATGAACAGGTCCGCGTTTTCAACGCCGGCATCTTTCAGTACTTTGATGCAGGAAAGGTCTCCCGTTATTGTAACCACGTCTGCGGTGCTGTTCAGCTTGGACAGACGCTCCTCATCGCAGTCAATGACTGTGATGTCGTTGGACTCGCTGCTCAGCATTTTTGCCAAGTGAGAGCCTACTTCTCCAGCGCCTTCAATGATTATGACCATTGTCTTCTTTTGTTTTGTTACTTCCTGTCAGCTAATGTCTTATGGACAAATCAGCTATGCTCTTTCTTCAAGAGTCAGATTCCGGAGCGGGCCTCCTAATCGGAATTGCCGTTTCCGAAATGTCCGCGAATATAACCAAATGTCTTGTCTTTTAACAATATTGCTCTGGGAATTATCCAATGCGGATATATTCCTTTGATTGTCGGAAGAGTTGAGCAGCAGCCACTGGCCTCGTCGGCTTGTGCAGGCAACCATCTTGAAAGATAATTACTTATGCTGTTTTTGTCTGTATTACGCGACTTCGCCCTGAATTCCTTGTGAGCATCAATGACCGCCCTGAAATATTTCCACTTGAACATAGCCAAGTAGGCGAGACCTGTCAGCCCGTCAACTATCATTCTTGAGAATATAGTCCTCCCGGCTTTGCGGCAAGCATCGTCTGACAATTTCTCCAGCGTGTCCTGACTGACGGTTTTGTCCCCCTCAAACAGAGCCCTCAATGCACTGATTCCGTATGTTCTTGCAAGATTGTTCTCAAGCAGCATCAGGTTGTTCCTGTAGTTCAGCTTGAGTTTCCACGGAGAATTCTGCGGGAGTGTCCCTCCTCCGAGATGATATACGACGGATTCCGGTACTATCCGGATTCGGTAGCCTTCCAACTGCATTCTCCAGCACAGGTCAATTTCCTCCATATGCGCGAAGAATCTGTCATCCAAGCCTCCGAGTTTATGGAACAGCGCGCTGCGTACCATAAGGCAGGCTCCTGTGGCCCACATTACATCAGCCTGTTTGTCGTACTGCCCTTCGTCTTTCTCTACCATTTTCATTATTCGGCCCCTGCAGAACGGAAATCCCAGGCTGTCAATGTATCCGCCTGCGGCTCCGGCGTATTCAAAGTTCTCCCTGTCATACCAGGAATGCAGTTTCGGTGCGCAGGCTCCGATGTCAGGATTCTTGTCCAGCACATCGATTAACGGCTGAAGCCAATCGTCAGTGACTTCTATGTCGGAATTCAGCAGAACGTAATATTCCGCATCAATCTCCTTGAGGGCTCTGTTGTAACCTCCTGTGAATCCGTAATTTGCATCTAATGGTATTCTGCGGACTTCCTGGAATTCGGCGGCGAGCATATCTAGGGAACCGTCTGTCGATGCGCTGTCAGCCACGACGAGTTCCGCATCCAATCCTTCGAGTGAATGCAGAATGCCGGGAATGAATTTCTTAAGATAACCGACAGTGTTCCAATTCAATATGACAACGGAAACCTTCATTGTCTTTAATCCTTCTCTTGTCCGTTTGAGCCGCAATGGCACTCGTGTGACCCGCCGTGATGTCCGCAACCTTCACCCTCGCCGTGGTGGCAACCACATTCCCCTTCGCCATTATGACAACATTCGTGATTCTCATCGTGGTGGCATCCGTTTTCGCCGTCACCGTGATGACAGCATTCGTGTCCGTCATCGTGATGCCCGCAGCATCCGCCTTCGCCCTTGCCGTCCTTATGGCAACAGCCGCCTCCGTTGCCGTGATGGCAGCATCCTCCGCTTGGCGGGAGGAATTCGCCGTGCAGACCTTCCGTCAATTCTTTCTCGGTTGCATCCCTGACTGTGAGGACCTTGCCTTTGAAATTCAAAGTCTTGCCCGCCATCGGGTGGTTGAAATCCATAGTGACTTTATCTTCCGAAATCGCGTCTATCTTTCCCTGAACAACAGCGCCAGAGCTGTTTAGCAGAGGTATCACCTTGCCTACTTGGAGCAAATCCTCTCTCAGCACTCCATCTGCCTCAAAAGATGATTTCGGAATGTCGAATTTATGCTTAGGATCATATTCGCCGTATCCTTCTGCAGGAGACAATATGAATGCGAACTCATCACCAGGCTCGAGTCCCTCAAGTTCGCTCTCGAATTTAGGCAGGAGCATATGCTCGCCGTGTATATAATCAAGCGGACCTGTCATATCTGAAGTCTTGTCCACTATTTTGCCGTCAACCGTAAGTTCGTATTCCAATTCGACGACTTTGTCCTTACTTATATTCATATTCAAATAAAATTAATTTCTTATGCGCTGAAATTGACATCACGGAAAGCCAGTGTGGGAACCTGCCGGCTTAGTCCCTCTTTAGGGTCGGCCCCGGCGATGTCAAGATTTTTCCACAATTCAACGATATTGCCCGTAATCAGCATACTTGTTATCGGCGAAGTTACCTTCCCGTTCTCGAACAGAAACCCTTCAACCCCATAGGAGAAGTCACCCGTGGATGAATTGCAGTTTCCTCCGTTGAGATCAGTGACAAGAATTCCATTTCCGCACAGCTCAACAATCTCTTTTTCGTCAAGTTTATCAGGCTCGACATTATCGGGACAGGTAATTCTGTCGCTTATGAACGGTTTGACTGTCGGGCGTATCGGACATTCTGAGGTGGCATCCATTCCAAGTTTCTCAGACATATAGGTTCCGATGAAATACTCTTTTACTACACCGTCTGTGATTATTTCCCTGTCGATGCAAGCCCTGCCGTCTGATTCGAAGAATGTGGCGCCACATTTCCCTTTTTCTCTTGGCAAATCTATGATATTCAATCCTCTGCTGAATATCTGCTTCCCGAGAGAATCCATAAGGAATGATGATTTCTGTTGGATCGGGCGTCCTCCCAATGCGCTCAGGACGGGTTGTAGAAGACGGCCTGATATCTTGTTGGATACCACCATCGTATGAAGTCCGCTATCGGCTTTGACCGGATTTATCTTGCGTGCCGCCAGTTCTACAGCTTTGTGTCCGCAGTCCGACGTCGCTATTTTGTCTGGCGAGATGCCGTAATCCCACCACATATCGCTGTATTTGTTTCCTTTGGAGTCAACAATGGTCACTTGGCTGCATACCTCAAAAATTGTCTCCAAACGTCTGCAATGGAGACCGTCAGAATTGATGAGATAGATGTCTGTCAGCGTGTTGTTGTATTCAACTTCTTCTGAAACAAGTTTCCAATCGCGAGCCGAATCGTCTTTAGAGAATTCTTCAAAGACGGAAACTCTTTTCGCCATTTCCAGTTTGTCCTCCTGCGGAACAGAATCAGATCCATACCAGCAGAGTCCGGTTTCGTCCCCGCGTATGGCATCTTTTGCTGTGTCTTTCGGGTCGGGAAGCTTTCTGCAAGGGTCTGAGGCGAGCATCAGTACATTCTGCACAGCTTTTTCCAGAAATACTTTAAGACTGTCAAGCTCTAGCCTGTTGGTAGAGAAAGAACCATATTTCCCACCTGCATAGATATTGAAACTCAATGATCTGTCTCCAGTTTGCCGGATGTTGTCTATGTCACCGTCAAGCAGGGCGCAAATCTCTGTCTTGACTTTATCCAAGGTTACCTGAACTGCAGATGCCCCGGCCTCAAGCGCTAGGCTGATGCTTTTGTCAGCTATTGATTTTTCCTCCTCTGATATGGCAGATTGCAGAATGTCTTTAATTTCGTAAGTCTTATTCATCTTTGTTTCCTCCGACCAGAAGATTATTTACCAGAATTGTAGGCATACCGCAGGATACCTCTACGGATTGCCCCTTGCCACAGGTCCAGGCCCCGTTGTCTATGATGCAGTCGTTGCCGACGGCGACAATGTCTTTCAACGCCTGAGGGCCGTTCCCGATGACATTGATATCGTTGACGGGTTGTGTCAGTCTGCCGTTCTCAATCAGGAATCCGCTCTTTACAAAAAATGTGAAGTCTCCTTCCCCGATTTTGACCTGTCCGTTGGAAAATTCATTGACGAATATGCCTTTTTTGACAGATGCTATGATTCCTTCGGGCTCGGCATTTCCGCTTTCCATATATGTGGCGCGCATTCTCGGTATCGGACTTGATCTGAAATTTTCACGTCTGCCGTTGCCTGTTGGGGCAACTCCGTAGAATTTCGCGCTGATTCTGTCGTGCAGATAAGATGTGAGGATTCCGTCTTCCACCATCATCGTTCTCTGGCCAGGTACTCCTTCGTCGTCGAAGTTAAGTGAGCCTCGATTTCTGCGGATAGTGGCGTCGTCCACGATGTTAATTCCTTCGGGACATACTCTCTTGCCCATTTTGTCAGAAAAGATTGACTGACCCTTCCTGTTGAAATCAGCCTCGAATGCGTGTCCCATAGCCTCGTGGAGCAATATCCCGGATGCACCTGCTCCCATAACCACCTGCATCTTTCCTCCTTTTGGCCTGGAAGCTTCGAACGCATTGTCGATTCCGCCAATCAGATCGTCAATCAGTTCGGTGATTATCCCGTCTGTGAGCATTTCAGCTCCCTGTCTGAAACTTCTCGAGGCGTTTCTCTGGATTTTGCGTTTGCCGTTGTCCGCTACCACAAATGCACTTATTGTAGTCAAAGGCCTGGTTTCGTATTTCAGTTCACCGAAAGAATTGAACATAAGAAAGTCTCTTGTCTCGCTGGTCAGTTGACATATAAGGCTTGTGATACGGTTGTCACGGGCTTTTATGGCTTTCTCAAGTTTTCCGAGATAATCGACTGCTATTGACGGACTAGCCTCTCTCCAATCCTGTAATATGGGATACCTGTCCGCGGCAGGGTTCGGCTTTCCGGGATATAGTCTTCTGACCAGTCGTCCTCCGTTGTTCTCCTGGCGTGTGTATGTGGCTCCTGTGCTCCTGGTATCCCTAGGCTTGACTGCGACCCCTTGCGCTATCGCAGACGCGGCCGTGGCTGCGGATATCATATCCTGCCACATCGTGCTTTCTGAATATGCGTATCCTGTCTTTTCTCCGCTCAGGACTCTTATGCCTACGCCATAATCTTCATTGAGACTTCCTGATGTCACTTTCCCATCAATGAGCAGGTGTGCCTGCAGCATAGAATTTTCAAAATACAGATCGCAGTAATCTCCCCCGTGGTTCAATGCCGTTTCCGTGAGCTTTTTAAGATTCTCGTCACTGACCTTGAACGTGTTAAGATAGTATTCTTTACTCAGTATCATCTTGTCGTTTAGTATCGCTGTTGTATGAATATTCCGCTCTTTCAGCCATTCCGCTGATGATGTTGTATGTCTCTTCGTCCTTGATTGTAAGCAAATCTTTCTGCCCTTCCGCCACCACTTTGAACGGGATCTTGGAATTGTCGGCGAGAATCCATCTGTCCGCCATCTGCCTGTAGACATTGAAGAAATAATGCAGTCCTGCCGTGTATCTGCGCCTTACGACTTCATCGGGGATGTTATGCCCACCGGATGCGACTCTGGCACGCACTCTTTCAATCGCAAGTTCGGGTGAATTGAGCCAGAAATACAGGATTGTGACGCTGTAACCCTGCGCTCTGGACTTGTCAATCATCCTTTTGAGGCTTCTGGTGGCCAGTGTGGTCTCGATGGCGAAATCCTCTTTTCTGTTGAAGAGGTAATTCATTTTCAGAAGCATAAGTTTGCTGGCCTGGATAGATGCCGCATCCGGACTGAAAGGGGAGAGGCTCTTGGCGAATTCGTCAGAATTGACGAACTGGCTGCACCCGAGCATTTCAGGAAGCAATGCGTATGATGCCGTGGTTTTGCCGGCGCCGTTGCAACCGGAGATTACATATAATTGAGGCATAAATTTCCGATTTGGTTATTTGTTCTGATTCGTCACTCCATATCCGAACAGTGCAAAATCGCCTTTGCAAGGGTCTCCAGGGAAGATTTCCTTGAAACTGTCGGTGATTTCGAGCACGGTCTTCAAGTCTCTTTGCTTTCTGTCGGTGAGTCCCAGCGCCAAGGCTTCCTGATAGACGTGGACGTCCAGAGGTATCAGCAAAGTTGCGGGATCGGTGTTTTTCCATAGCCCGAGGTCAACTTTGCCGTCATCGCGGACCAGCCATCTGCGCATCATATTGATTTTCTTGTTCGGCGCGGAGGCATCTTCTTTCTGCCCGAATATCTTTGTGCGTATCTCCTCTATTGTAAGAGGTTCGATGCTTGCCTGCGAGTCATAGATGGATTTCAGTCTGGAGCAAATGCCTGCGACTTCACTCCATTTTATGGTCCTGTGGATGCTGGCGCTGTCATCCCTCCAGTTTCCTTTCATTATGTAATCGTATGGTCTCCAATCCATTTCATCGAACAGTCCGGTGCAGTCCCTGACTATCATCGACCTCCTTCCCCAGGCAAAATGGGCGGCGAACAATGCGGATATTTCCACGTCCTTCAACGACCTGACGCCCTCTCTCATCATTTCTGCGAAACGGGTAGGGAATGCAATCGGATCCTCCTGAAAATACTTCGTGTCGTTATATGTGTCGGCCCAACTTATGAGCAGCGATTTCGTCTTTTCGTCCATATACATAAAAATACAAAATATCGTTCAACTTGTCAGCCCTCCTATGAAAATCCTCGCTGATTTTTTTTGAACTGCAGGAAAGAAAAAGAGCGTCTCAGAGTATATATGATTGACGATACTAGAGAATGGTTATGGATATGATTAATGAGACAAAGGATTCGGAGTATATGGATGTGACTTCTTCGGAAAATAACGAAATGACGATACTTTCCTGTATGAGTGATGTCGTGGAGAATGCAGCAATTCCAGGGGATCTCAGGAGTATGACGTTCAATCCGAAAGTGTATGAAATCTGCAAGGAGCAGATCAGTTATGTCGAAGAAATGGTCGGCATAACTCAGAAACAGGTTGTACTTCTCTCCTTTATCATGGAAAAAAGCGGAAGGTATAATCTCGACAAACACGATCTTGCGTCAGCTATGGGGATGAGTTTCATAAAACTCCTTTCTTATGACAAACAGCTTAAAGGCCTTGCCGAGAAAAAACTCATATATATAAACAACAGCAATTTGAATTTGCGCCGAAAGGTCATAGACATTTTCTCGAAAAATGAGAAATATATTATTCCCGAAGCCAAGGGGTTAAGTACCGTTGCAATTCTTGAAGAAATGAACGAAATTATAGGTACGCGTGTAAGTGGCAAGATGGATTTTGATTCAATGATGAAAGAACTCGATGCCCTTTTCAAAAATAACAGCGGCTCCGGTCTTGTGAAAGCCGCAAAAGATGTCGGATTCGACTGTGAAAAAATGGAAGTGCCGGACAGAATCGTGTTCTACTTTCTGGTAAAAAGATATATCTATAACGACGATGATCGGGTAGATTGGAGTGATTTTGACGATATCCTCGAGTACGAATTTGAAGTGGGGCAATACCGTTCCCGTTTCAGTTGTGAAGAATTTGAACTTCAGAAACGTCATATAATAGAACCTTGCAATGAGAATGGTATGGTGAATCCGGATGCTTTCCATATCACTGATTCGGTGAAAGCGGAGATTTTTGCCGAGGTTGGTGGAGTGCGGAACCGCAGCCGCAGTTCTTCTCTGAAAATAACTCAGGCGTCTGAAATTGTTTACAAAGAACTTTTTTATAATTCCACAGAAGATGAACAGATAGGAAGGCTATCCAATCTTTTGGAGCAGAAAAATTACAAGTCAACGTGCGAGAGGCTCAAGTCGTCCGGAATGAGAACCGGTTTTACCTGCATTTTCTATGGCGGGCCGGGAACAGGCAAGACAGAAAGCGTGTACCAGTTGGCAAAAGCGACGGGCAGAGGGATTGTAACCGTGAATGTCAGCGAGATAAAATCCTGCTGGGTGGGCGAGAGTGAGAAATTGATAAAGGGTGTATTCGACAAGTACAATGCTCTTGTAAAAGAAGCAGATGTGGTTCCTATTCTTTTCTTCAATGAAGCTGATGCAATCTTCGGCATCCGTCGGGAAGGTGCCAGTACGGCTGTTGACAAGATGGAGAATTCGATTCAAAATATCATACTCCAGGAAATGGAAAAGCTTGAAGGCATCCTCATTGCCACGACAAATCTTACGCAGAATCTGGACAAGGCATTCGAGAGAAGATTCCTCTACAAAATCAGGTTCAATAAGCCCGGTCTGGAACCGAGAACAAAAATCTGGCAGTCGATGATTCCTGATCTGACTTTCGGCCAGGCCCGCGAACTTGCGGAAAGGTTTGACTTCTCAGGAGGGCAGATAGAGAATATCACCAGAAAGAAAATGATAAAATCAATCATAGACGGAACGGAGCCCGATTTCGCCGAGGTGAAAGGCTATTGCAGCGAAGAACTCATACAGGGAAATGGCAGCGACAACAGGAAGATAGGCTTCCGTCAAAACTTTTGACAATGCACTCATTGAGTGCACAAATCCGGCAAGATTTGGGCGGGAATGCCGAATCTTTCAGCATAAGCGAGCTCGTATCCTAAAAAACAAAGAGGACGGCTCAAAAGTGCTTTTGAGTCGTCCTCCCTTATCGTAAATATCAGATTCTCAGATGTTTCGAGAATATTCAGATTATCTTGTTCCTAGAAAATCCACGCCACGCCGAGCTTGAGCTGCTGCCTGTGAAGTTTGATGCTGTCATCACCACGGTTCACAAGACCCCAGTCATAACCGAATTTCACTCTGAGCCTCTCGAGCAGGTCAACACCGACTCCGGCGCCGAGCATCAAATCGAATGAATTGTAAGTACCGAAGATATCTTTTGTGTCATAAGTCGCTGTTTGCTCCTTTAGCGCTGTCAAAGAGGCTTTTGTCTTGGACGAAAGGTTGAATGAGAATGTCGGACCGGCAAACGCATAGATTCTCAAATCTTTAAGATTGATTCCATAGGTGACATCAACAGGAATGTTTACGTAATGTTCCTTGAATTTGGCCTCTCCCTTGATATTAGTAACGATGGCATCCAAGTTCTTTACATCCTTATCCATAACGTACACCCATTCAATACCTGGAACGATTCCCAAGTGCTCTGTAAGATTGAGCGTATAGTCAACCCCAACATACAATCCGTTAGCCTTTGTCGTCTCTTTCGCGTCTCCTGCTTTTTCTTTCAATGCTGAATTCGTGAATCCGGCTCCGACACTGAACTGTGCAAATGCGTCCGCGCAGGTCAACATCAACAATGCTGAAACTGCTGTAAACAATACTTTTTTCATAATTATCATCAATTTTTATTGTATTTCAATCAATTGACATCTGCCTCTATTCCATTCGCTTCAAATCGGGTCGCAAAATAAATACTTATTTATTGAATGAGCAAATTTGTGCACATTTTTAATAATCCAGAGCACCTAACTTCCAATCCTGCCGACAATTACTGCACAATACATCCGTTCTCAAAGGATATTGAAAGCAGGGAAAATCTCAGGAATAAGGACCACTAACGCATAAGTTCATCATATACCGTCATCAGCCCTGCGGCGATCTTGCTGCGGTCGTGACGATTACTTGCAACTTCAATGGAAGCGGAGCTGAGGGAGGATGCCAACCGTTTGTCTCCGATTATCTGGCGTACATTCTCGGCAACCGCACCGAAATCACCGGCAGGGATCAAAATTCCGTCCGCGCCGTCCTTGATTATTGAAGAAACACCTCCCACACTTGTTGATATTGAAGGAACGCCCACCATCTGAGCCTCACACAAACTGTTTGGGCTATTCTCGATATAAGACGGATGAACATAGACAGATGCCGAGCATAATGCTTCCGCGAGAGCGCTGGCATCAATCACACCTGCAAAGCGCACATTTACGTCTTCCGCACGTATCCCCGTGAATTTTTCAAAGAAATGCGCATTGACGTTGCCATATACATTCCATTCGAAATCAACTCCGGAATCTTGGAGTCTTCGGGCCGCTCTCAACACCACATCGGCACCTTTGTAAGGCGCCTCTGAAATCGTGGATACAATCACAGGCTTCTCGGAAATTTCCGGCACGCGCCATCTGCCGGCATTGTCATAGAACGTCTCTCTGAGCACTTCATCCAGGTGGTAGTACCGGGCATCCGGAGCAACGCGGTTTACATATTGTCTATCCCACGCGGTTCTGCCGATATAGTTTTTCACGGTTGCGAATATCTCAGATTCTCTGGCAGAACGCCTGCGGAATGAATCAGCATAATACAATTTCCCAAGGAAACCCCTCAACGAACCGCCGGACTTGGCATATTGGAACATTGACATACCGTCAGGAAGAAAATGTTTCCAACATTCCGCCAATATGCCCTGAATATGGAGCACAACCGGAACATCAGTCCTCCCGGCTATCATTCCATATATATGTTCAGAACCGAACACCTCTATGATGTCAGGTTTGAAATCCTGCACGATGGCGGACATAGAAGACAAAAGACATTCCGATTCTCTCGAATCAAATCCCAGCATTTTGCAGAACCTGCCGGCGGCTGATGAATTATAGGCATCGGGTATCCGATAATATTTCACCCCGCCGCTTTCAAATGTCAGTTCTCCGTCATTGGAAATATAGGAAACGGCAAGTTCAACATCGGGTGGAAGAAGCCCCATCAACGATGAAACCCAGCCGCCTCCGTTGTATTTGCCGACTTTTGTGACTTTTGCTGGCGGAGTATTTGTCAACCACAGGACTTTCATTTCCCTGCCGCATATTTATCCCTCTTGCCACTGCGGATTTCCTCGTTTATTTCAGCTATGGACATCCGCCTGTCAAGATTCATATAATATCTTCCGTGCGTGCTGATTCTCTCATATTTCGGAGGCAGCTGCATATAATCCCCATAAATCTGACGCAGAACCGCATCGTCATTGACTGGAACCCGAACTTCAAAATCTTCAAAAGGCAACATTCTGTACCCGTCATACCAAGATTTCGGCTGGCAGACCTTTTCTGTCGGCGAATAGGAAGGCATTGTCATATACATCTCGCCTTCAGAACCGGCCATGCTTTTGTCCATCGCATTGAATTTCTCCAGAAACTTCTTTTTACGAGGTTTCATAACGAGAATATCCTTCATCATCCCGGCAAATTTGGAAAAACGGCACTGGAACAATGCTTTCAATACATCGCAGGCGCGGTAATGCCTCAACGAGCGGCGATAATTTTTGAAAGCCTTGATATAGAGATTTTTAGCCAGAGCATTCTGTTTCAGGTCGCTGCCGACAGAATCCAAAGGAAAGACATCTACAAAGACGCCGAAAACGGCCGGATACTTGGCCTGCTCCCAGATTGTCGTATTCTTGTCTGAAAACTTGGCGATCGCGACAGGATAATCTTCTGTCCCTGTCCGCGTGCTCAGAATATCATATTCACCTTCAAGCCCGGGTGCCAGATCATTGACCTTTCCGGCCATAGCGAGAAACCGCTCATAGTCGGACCTCGGCATATACACGTCAATATCGTCGTCCCAAGGAATCATTCCTTTGTGGCGTTCCGCCCCTATAGCGGAACCGAATGCCAGATACCAATTCAAATTCTCCGCATCGCAGAAACGAATGAAATCTTTCATTGTGCGGAGCAATATCGCTCGGTACTTATCTTCCATAATAAAATATTTTCAAAACTGCATTGCGTCAGCGCAACCAGATGTCACGCGCCATAAATGCCATACCATCTCTCAAAGTTAGCATAGAGTTTTCATTTTTTCAAACGGAGATTCTAAGGCGAGGGCAAGCGATGATGTCGCCTCTGCATAGGTCGCTATTGATTATTCCAATGTTTCTGCGTAAGTTTGTTAGATTCTGTTTGTGAAATTTCAGGCAGATACACGTTAACGTTAATTTTTTAAAACAAAAAACAATGTTCAAAGACCAACCTAAAGGTTTGTTTGCCCTTGCTCTTGCCAACACTGGCGAACGTTTCGGGTACTACACGATGCTGGCCATCTTCCTTTTGTTCATTCAGGCAAAATTCGGATTCAGCGCTGCCGTTTCCACTCAGATTTATTCGATTTTCCTTGCGGCCGTATATTTTATGCCGCTTTTCGGAGGAATGCTCGCCGACAAGATAGGATACGGGAAATGCGTGACCACCGGATTCGCAGTAATGTTCATAGGATACCTCTGCCTCTCCATCCCGACTGGTCCCGATACAGCAGGCAAAATCCTGATGTTCGGAGCGCTTGCCCTCATCGCAATGGGAACGGGTCTCTTCAAGGGTAACCTTCAGGTAATGGTCGGCAATCTCTATGACGACCCGAAATATGCGTCAAAAAGAGACTCTGCATTCAGTTTGTTCTATATGGCTATAAACATCGGTGCAATGTTTGCTCCGTCTATGGCAAAGGCCATCACCAATTTCTTCCTCGGCAAGTCCGGACTTGTATATGATGCAAGTGTTCCGGCTCTGGCCCATCAGGTCATGAACGGAAATCTGGAGAACGCGGACAAACTGCAGAGCATCGCTGACACGATGACAGGAGCATCCGGAATGGATCTCGCGACATTCAGCCAGTTCTACATTGAGAAACTTTCCACCGCATATAACTATGGTTTCGCAGTTGCCTGCATTTCACTGCTCGTATCTGTCGCAATTTATTTCAGCTGCAGATCCTGGTTCAAGAATGCTGTTTCCAATACAAAACAGACAGGCGCATCCAGCAAATCCGCAGAGCCTGAACTTACACCGGCTCAGACAAAAAGCAGAATTACCGCTCTTATGCTCGTGTTCGCCGTGGTAATCTTCTTCTGGATGGCATTCCATCAGAACGGTGCTACAATGACATTGTTTGCTCGTGACTATACTGCAAGCTCAGTCAGCGGCGTCACCAGAATCGGCTTCAACATCTGGAGCCTGGCTCTTATAGCTATTTCCATCTATACATTGTTCGGTGCATTCCAGTCAGAAAAGACCAAAGGCAAAGTAACCTGCGGAGTTGTAACTGTACTTCTCTGGATCGGTGCTTATGCAATCTATGCGGGAATGTCATCTGTCGTCAATATCCAACCATCTGATTTCCAACAGTTCAATCCGTTCTTTGTAGTTGCATTGACCCCTATTTCGCTTGCGATTTTCGGAGCATTGGCAGCAAAGGGCAAGGAGCCTTCCGCACCTAGAAAAATCGGTATGGGAATGATTGTAGCCGCAATAGGATTCACAATTCTTACCATTGCATCTCTCGGCCTTGCTTCACCTAAGGAACTCGGCGGCACTGTCAGCCCGGATCTTGTTTCCCCGACTTGGCTGATTTCCACATATCTAGTACTGACATTCGCGGAATTGCTGCTTTCTCCTATGGGAATCTCATTTGTGTCCAAGGTTGCACCTCCAAAATATAAGGGCGCAATGATGGGCTGCTGGTTCGCTGCCACAGCATTGGGTAACTACCTCGTATCCATTCCAGGACTTCTTTGGAACAAAGCACCGCTCTGGAGCGTTTGGGCTCTGCTTATCACTCTCTGCCTGCTTTCGGCGTTGTTTATCTTCTCTATAATGAAGAAACTCGAATCCGCTACGGAGTGCTGATGAAGAAAGTCTATTTCGCAGGTTCAATTCGCGGAGGAAGGGCTGATGCGGAACTTTACAAGCGCCTCATCAGCCATATCCAACGCGGTCATATTGTGCTCACCGAACACATCGGAGATTTGTCGCTAAGTCAGACAGAAGGTCTTGAAAACCGTGATGTCGCCATTTACGAACAGGACACGGCCTGGCTCAGGGACGCTGATGTGTTGATAGGAGAATGTACGACTCCCTCACTTGGCGTCGGATACGAGCTCGCTTATGCTGAAAGATTCGGCATTCCCGTCCATATCTTCTATGACAAGACCCGCACAAATCTGTCCGCAATGCTTACCGGAGACAAGTATTTCCACATTCATCCATACAGCTCCGAAGAAGAAATCTATCCGATTGTTGATTCTATTCTGAATCAGTAATCTGTTTGGCTCTATTTTATATAGGAGGTTAACCGATAAGTCCAAGACTTGGAGGTTAGCCTTTTTTTCTGTTTATATGCCTGCTGCTTTTCTAATTCGCCAAATATTTGCTATTTTTGTACGATTTGTGTAAAACCATATAGATATGGCATTAGTAGACGTTATCAAGAAAGTGTTCGGAACCAAGTCTGAACGCGATATGAAGCAGGTGAGACCTATACTTGAAAAGGTTCTTGCCGCATATAAAGAGATAGATACCCTTTCAAATGACGAGCTCAGAGCGAGGACGGAGGAGCTGAAGAAACAGATCCGCGACAGGGAAGAGCCGTTTGAGAAGAGACTTGCCGAAATAAGAGAACATCTTGAAAGCGATATTCCGGTAAACGAGAAGGAAGCGCTGGCTACCGAGTCGGACAAACTTGTGAAGGATGAGGATGAAGAGATAGAGAAAGTGCTCAATGAGATACTTCCTGTGGCGTTTGCGATAATGAAATCGACAGCGCGCAGATTCGCCCAGAATCCTGTCGTTGAAGTTACGGCAAGCGATTTTGACCGTCAGCTCAGCATTTCTCACGATTTTGTGACAATCGAAGGCGACAAGGCCTTGTGGAAAAATCATTGGGTCGCAGGAGGTAATGAAGTTACCTGGGATATGGTGCATTACGATGTCCAGATTATTGGAGGTATTGTTCTTCACCAGGGTAAGATATCCGAGATGGCTACCGGAGAAGGAAAGACGCTCGTCGCAACTCTGCCGGTATTCCTCAATGCTTTGGCCGGTAAGGGTGTGCATATGGTCACGGTCAATGACTACCTCTCCAAACGAGACTCGGAATGGATGGGACCTCTGTATATGTTCCACGGTCTATCGGTAGATTGCATTGACAAACACGAGCCTAACAGCGATGCGCGCAAGCGTGCATACGAATGCGACGTGACATTCGGTACCAACAACGAGTTCGGTTTCGACTACCTTCGAGACAATATGGCTACTGCGATGAAGGATCTCGTGCAGAGAAAACATCATTACGCCATTGTCGATGAGGTTGACTCCGTGCTCATTGACGACGCTAGGACTCCTCTTATCATATCCGGTCCTGTAGCCAAGTCGCAGGACGACGAACAGTTCAAGATTTTCAGACCATACGTCGAGAAGCTTTACACCAACCAGAGGGCTCTCATAAACAAGACATTGAATGATGCCAAGAAAGCGATAGCAGAGGGCAAGGAGGACGAAGGCGCGAAACTGTTGTTCCGTTGTCAGAAAGGTCTTCCTAAATATCAGCCACTCATCAAGTTCCTTAGTGAGCCGGGTATGAAGCAGCTGATGCTGAAAGCCGAGAATTTCTACATTCAGGATAACGAGCGTCAGATGCCTGAGGTTACGGATCCTCTGTTCTTCGTCATCAACGAGCAGCAGCATTCCGTAGATATGACCGACAAAGGTCACGATATGCTTGCGGCAGAGGTCTCAGAGCCTGATTTCTTCGTACTTCCGGACGTAGGCTCCAGAATTGCCGATATCGAGAAGAATGTAGCTGACACAGCTGAGAAGCAGGCCAAAAAGGATGCTCTGATGGAGGATTATGCTTTGAAAAGCGAACGCGTGCATACCGTTATCCAGCTTCTCAAGGCTTACGCGATGTTCGAGAAGAATGTCGATTATATCATATCAGACGACGGAAAGGTAAAGATTGTCGATGAGCAGACCGGCCGTATAATGGAGGGCCGCCGTTGGAGCGACGGACTTCATCAGGCTGTCGAGGCGAAGGAAAATGTGGAAGTCGAGGCAGCTACCCAGACATTTGCCACCATTACGCTTCAGAACTATTTCAGAATGTATCATAAACTCGCCGGTATGACAGGTACGGCTGAAACGGAAGCTGGCGAGTTCTGGTCAATCTACAAGTTGGATGTCGTAGTCATTCCTACGAATAAGCCTGTAATCAGGGTGGATGAGGAAGACAAGATATACAAGACCAAAAAGGCGAAATATGCCGCAGTAATCAAGAAGATTGAGGAATTGAGGAATGCTGGCAGACCTGTTCTGGTCGGTACAACGGACGTCGATACATCAGAGTTGCTGAGTCGAATGCTCAAGATGCGCGGCATTCCGCATAATGTCCTGAATGCTAAGCAGTTCGCAAGGGAGGCTGAAATCGTTGCTCTGGCAGGTCAGTCAAGCACCGTCACAGTTGCGACCAATATGGCCGGTCGAGGAACCGATATCAAGCTTTCTCCTGAAGTAAAAGCGGCAGGCGGTCTCGCCATCATCGGTACGGAGCGTCACGACAGCCGTCGAGTTGACCGTCAGTTGCGAGGTAGAGCCGGACGTCAGGGTGACCCGGGTTCATCAATCTTCTATGTATCTTTCGAGGACAAGCTGATGCGTCTTTTCGGTGCGGACAAGATTTCCGCTACTGTGGACAGACTTGGTATGACTGATGAGGATGCGCTTGAGAGCAAGATGCTGTCCAACAGTATCGAGAAGGCTCAGAGAAAGGTCGAGGAGAACAACTTCGGAATCCGTAAGAGATTGCTCGAATATGATGACGTGATGAATTATCAGCGTGAGGCAATCTATTCAAGACGTCGTAACGCGCTTTCTGGTGAACGTATCGAAATCGACGTTATGAATATGATGATCGATGCGGCCGAAGTCATTGTCAACAAGGCGGACGGAATGAATTACGATGACTTCTCGTCTATGTTGATGGCACAGTTGTCAATTGACCCTGGCTTTGATGCGGAATTCTGGGAGAAGGCTAAAGACGATGAGATCAAGAAAGCCCTTACGGATCAGATGAACGCCGTTTACGGACGAAGAATGGAGGCTATGATAACCAAGGTCTATCCGTTCATTAAAGAGGTATATGAGAAGCAGGGCGAAAGGTGGCAGAATATAGCCGTGCCTATCACGGACGGCAGAAAGGTACTTCAGCTTGTCATCAATCTGAAGCGTGCTTATGAGACGGAAGGCAGGGAGTTGGCCAAGACATTGAGCAAGACCATTATCCTTTACCAGATTGACGATCATTGGAAGCAGCAGTTGAGGGATTTGGATGACCTCCGTCAGTCTGTGCAGAATGCGGCTTATGAGCAGAAGGATCCGCTGGTGATATACAAGATCGAGAGTTACAATCTCTTCGCTTCTATGCTGGAAGCGCTTGACAAGGATGTCCTTTCGTTCCTGTTCCGTGCAGCAATCTTCCTTCGCGAACCTGACCAGGCTCAGCAAGCAAGAGAGACTCAGCCTCGCCAGGATATGTCAAAGATGCAGACACAGCACGGCGATTTGAGCACAAATTCAAGCCAGCCTAAGACAAAGCAGCCTGTACACGTCGACAAGAAGATCGGCAGAAATGACCCTTGCCCTTGCGGCTCCGGCCTAAAATACAAGAACTGCCACGGAAAAGGTCTTGTATAGTCCTGATGTTTAATTTGTTAGATAGAAAGATATAATGGGCAAGACTCAAGCACCTGTCGTTAATGTCAACGAAGTGAGCAGAATCTCGACAGGAACAACCATAAAGGGTGAGATTTCCTCACCGAACGATATAAGGATAGACGGACGTTTTGAAGGACGCATATCGTCAGACGGAAGAGTCGTGGTAGGTGATAAGGCCGAGATAAAGGGCGATATCTACTGCGAGAATCTGGATTTCTGGGGCAGGCTTTCCGGAAATCTGTATGTCAAAGATACATTGACGCTTAAGGATTCTTCTGTAGTCAATGGCGAACTGCACGTGAAAAGGCTTGTCGTTGAACTCGGTGCCCATTTTGACGGTTCTTGCAAGATGTTGACTGATAAGGACCTCGAATCGTTTGCTGCTGTTTCCGGCAGTCAGGCTGAGGCCGGGAACGTCACTGAAAATTCATAGCATATATGCAAGATTCAGTCAAGTGTCTGGATTTCTACGATTCAGACGGCTGTGATTGAGATTTTTCCTATATTTGCCGTAATGAGAAGATATATAGAAATACTGATTTTAGTATGCTTTGCCGCTCTCGCTTGGGATTGCGGGAAGTCTTTTCTCGTTGCACAGGAGGATGACGGTTTTTGTGTTTCTGAAGAAGTTGCGGATTATATAGCGTCTTCAGATAACTCTGAATACTGTTATACGGACTGGAATGATATGGCGTATTCGGGTGACGATACTTCCATATCGATGGCAAGATGCCCTGTCGTCGCGTATCGTGTAAGAGTCAGCGGCCAGTCATCTTCTTCACAGAATGCTGACAGTTCGTCTTTTCTGAAAAGCGGCAAAATAGAAAGCGTCAGAAAATCTTTGTCGTTCGCTTGTTACAGCGGACTCTTTCCTACGGGTCATTACTCGTTCTCACAACATTTGATAAGTTTAAGAAAAATGCGTATTTAGAGGCGTGCTGTGCGGATTTTCAATATCTGCAGACGCAGTTTTAAAATGTGGGTCTGTGCATATTGGTTTGCAAACAACTGCACGTCAGCCACATATCTTTTACGAACATTTTTAATCTTATCAAATATGGAAAAAGAATTTGTACGCGTACGTTCTGTACGTGATATTGTAGTGTCTGTTGTTATGGCGGTATGCGGAATCGTGCTCATTGCGCTTCCTACCTCCGTTTCTGTAAATATTTTCGGAACCTGTCTGGCAGTGCCAGGTGTTCTGATGCTGTTGTTCCTTAAAACTGACTATAAAGACCCTGAGGCAGGAACACGTTATCGCAGAGTTATCAAGTATTATGCTGCAAGCCGCAAAAGCGAGATTCTCAATGCTCTCAAAAATGATCCGGCAAAGGCAGACTGGAATGAAACTGATTCCGCCAATGGCCTTATGCTGGACATATACGTGGCACGTAAAGCTGATGAGGTGTTTATCCGCGCATCGGAATTCATCCCTTACAACTACGTTCCTTGCAGTGACTGGTTTTCGTTTAAATCTGATAGTGTTGCTAAGCTCTTAGCATAATCTATATTTTTAATATTACTGCGGCCCCGTTTTCGATTTCCCTTCTCGGATTTCCAGTCGAAGCGGGGCTTTAGTTATACCCATACGACACTTCTTGTCAAGTAATCTTTGCCTATTGAAAAAATCAGCCCTATCTTTGAGTAATGGATAAACTGATTGTTGAAAACGATGAATTCTTCGGAAAGGTCGTGTCTCTGCTTGCAGACGGACATTCTGTGACTGTGCCTGTCAAGGGAGTGAGCATGCTGCCGTTTATCCGTGGTGATAAGGATTCAGTTGTCCTTGAGGGAGTTGAGTCCTGCACGCCCGGAGGAAAATCTCGCATCAGGGTTAATGTCGGTGATATTGTGCTATTCCGTTATAAAGGACGTTACATAATGCACAGAATCCTCAAGATAGAGAATCTCAATGCGATAATTCAGGGAGACGGCGTTGCCAAAAATATTGAAATCTGCGGCCTTGATGACATATATGGGCGTGTGACTCAAATTCTTAAGCACGGAAAATCCCCAGTTGACCCGTATTCTGACAAAATGAGACGCAAAGTCGCATTGTGGATGCGTCTGAAACCTATCCGCAGATATGTGCTATTTGTCTATAGACGATTGCTGAAATTTTGCTGATCCGTTCTGAAAAATAACCGACGAAAATGTTCTACTTTTCCCGGATTGAAAGTATCTTTGCATGAATGTTTCGAAAAAGGTATGATCAGTTTACAGGCAAGAAAGCACGACAATTTCTCCGCCGAATTCAAGTTCGGTTTTACGGCGGAAGAAGGAGCAAAGAACAATGATTTCTCGGTGAATACTTGGATTTTCATCCCTAACAGTATGGGAATAAATCCGCAGAGCTATAGTAAAGACCAGTTCTATTGGGATATAAAATCCAATGTGCGTCTCATTACGCCTGTTTTTTCGCTCAAGGATTTTTCGTCCGAAGCCGCCAAACCTTTTACCCGTCTGAAAGATTCGATAACCGCTTTAGCACAAGGTGAAGGGCAGTCTGATAATTTCGTGAGTGCCTTGAAAATGTATGCGGCGATTTTCAAAAGTTCGTTAAGAAATTGTACGAACAATTTTCTGGATGGTAGCGAATCACTCAACCTTGAATCGCTGAAACAGAATTATTGCGGTCTTCTGGATACGATACTTGAATCTTACCGTTCGCTGTACGCTTTGGCCGATAATATCCCGGAAAGTGAAAAACGGCATTTCACTATGGTGGACGAATATATCAGTCACAAAGTGGTCACCAAGACGATAAGCCTAGTGAGATATATTGATCTGAATAACCTTGACAACCTCTCCGAGGAAAGAAAATTTCTTGTGGAATTTGTCCTGCGGGAGAAAAACTATGGTGTAAACAAGGGCTTTGAGTGTATTGACAGAGACCCTGAGCACAATAGGGAGATAATATATAATCAGAGCCTGCAGAAAAAATATATAGAAAGTGAGCTTTACATCAACCTGGACAAACGTAAAGACGGGCGTGCGATAGAGCAGTTCTATTACAGTCTTGCTGCAGGTGTCTCAATGGTTTTCGCAACGGCCGTGGGTTGGGCGACCCAAGTGGCATACGGCAGTAACATTACGGTGACCCTTTTTGTGGTGATCGTAATCAGCTATATGCTTAAGGACCGTATCAAAGCTCTTATGCGAAATTTGTTTGCGCATAAATTGCTTAACAGATACTACGACAAGAAAGCGAACATAACCGTAAACGGACACAATATCGGTAAGATTAAGGAAGCAGTGGATTTCTTGCCCGGAAACAAACTCTTTGATGAGGTGGCTGAAATCAGAAAGAAGAATGCTTCGGTATATGATGAAGCTCAAGTGTTTGACGAGAAAGTGCTGCTTTATCGGAAGCGTCTGATGATAGATGACGCCATTTTCAGTGCCGAGAATATATATCCTCTGAGTGGAATCAATGAAATTATGCGTCTGCATCTCGACCGTTTCATGCAGAAAATGGATAATCCGGAGGTCCCTATAAATCTGATGGATGCCAATGGAAAAATAACCGTGCTGAACGTCCCGAGGACCTATTGTATGCACGTGATTTTCCAGTTGAAACATTTGGAACAAGTTGAGTATCATCACTTGTGCATTGTGATGAACCGCAACGGCATTCTTCATATTGATGAATGCCCTGAAGTTTTGTCATAAATACAGAGCGCGCAAGGCTCTTTGAAGACGTGGGACGACAGGGCTGAAGTGAGTCCCTTCGTCGAGCACGTAATCAACGCTGAAGCTGTTGGCCTTGAGAAAATTGACCGTTTCTGACGTTGCATCTTCGACTGTTGACATCCGTGCATCTTTAGAATTCTTTTCGCGGGCGCCGAGCAAAATGAAAAATTTGCGGATTGCAGGATTGACGCTCTCCATCTCGAAACGCTTGACGAATTCATCATACCACAGCGAGCCTGATATCGATGCGATGCTACTGAACTTGTCAGTCTGCGAGCTGGCCCAAATTGCGAAAAGACCTGATAATGAGATGCCTGCAAGCGTTCTCTGTGCATTGCTGATTCCCATGGTATTCTCTATTTTCGGCACGCACTCTTCCGAGAAATTCTTCAGAAATGTGGCGGCGTTACCTCCGAAGTCTTTTTCTTTCTTGAATACACCTTTGGCTTTCCACGGAGTAAGGTCGTTGTTCCAGTCCATCCCGGTGATGACCGCGATATTGCACCCGAATTGTTGCGCGGCTTCATTCATCCATTCCCGGCAGTCCTGCTTAAGACCTTCCGGAAGTAAGATATAGCAGATGCAGTTGTTGTCGGAACGTGCGATTTCAACGTGCAGCGAGTCTATTGTCAGAGATTGTAAGGTGTTGTCATTCATATTTATATAGAATTCTGCTGGCGTGGATTTATTTGTCGAAAATCTTATGCAGGCGACGTCTGACAGGCGTGTCGTAGAATTTTACGCACAGCTCCGCGAGTGCCACGCAAACGGCATAGACGGCCAGCGACTGAATCCAAGTCGATGCAAAAGTATGGCGTTCTGTCCGTATCATCCACGAGTAGAACAAATACATTACCGGATAGTGAATGAGATAGAGCGGATAGGATATGTCGCCGAGTCTTTTGTAAAGACGTGATACTCTGCTGATTCCGTTTGATGGTGTTTCATCCTCAGTTACTGCATCTCGCAGTGTAACGCCTTTTGAGGCCGGCTTGAGAATTTGATTGTCGCTGGCTGCAATCCAAAGCAGTGCAGGGAAGACCAGAATGATGCAGATTGCTTCAAAAACACCGTTCAGGCACACTGAGTCGTTTATTGAACTTATATAAGGCACGGCGAAAATGACAAGCAGAACAGCTGAACATATCCAGAAGGCGCCTCTGATTTTAATCGGTTTGAAATGGCGTGAAATCAACATGCCGGCGGTGAACGGAAATCCCATTCGCAGCAGACCTCCGAAGAAATTGGTGCTGTCTAAAGTCCAACCGACACCGATGCTTCCATAACCGGAGAAATTGCCGATTGCGAATGTTCCCAGGCATATCCCCAGAATTGCTGTCAATATAGCGAGCGCTCTGTTCGAGAGCCGACGGATAACTGTGCAATAGAGAATGTTGCCGATATATTCGAAAAACAGTGACCAGGTCGGTCCGTTGAGCGGGAACATTTCGCCGTTGCCTCGTACTTCATAAGTGCATCCCGGTGCGGCAGGAATCATAAACATCGCGCAAAGCATGGCCAACATTACTGCCGAGATTGCTGAATGGGTCCCGTCCCATTGTGTGCAGCCCTGGAGAAAGAATGCAACGACTCCCACGAGAGACCCCATAATCACCATAGGATGAAGACGTATCAGTCTCCGCTTGAAAAAGTCCTTGACAGTGAAGCCTTTTGCCCAGCGGTCGTCGTATGCGTATCCGAGCACGAATCCGGAAAGGATGAAGAAAAAATCCACTGCGAGGTAGCCGTGGTTCAGTCCGCTTATGACTGCGTCACCTCCGGCAAATGCGTATCCCTCGCAGATGTGATACCAGACAACCGCCAGAGCTGCCATTCCCCTCAGCCCGTCAAGGATTTCATAATGCGGTTTTGTGGCAGACAATGCGGTCATAACGGTTTGATGTTCGGGATGATTATATTATTGTATTTCAGAGCTTGACGTGAAGGTGCTCTCAAGACTGCTCTTGATCCGAGATTTGCAAGTCATTCTCCTGATTCAGTAAAGATAGGACAATTGCGCCAAAAATCCGCACGGCATCTCGTGTTTTTCATATTGTCTTACTATCATAGCCGTATTCTTAGTAAATTTGCACAGCGAAATAGATAGATATAATTCAATGACAGGAAAAGACCTTTCCACCGGGAGCATATTCGGCAATATCATATCATTCTCATTGCCATATATGCTAGCATATTTCCTCCAAATACTGTATGGGTTGGCTGACCTTTTTGTGATAGGTCAGTATTGCAATGTGGACAGCACGACAGCCGTGTCAAACGGAGCGCAAGTGATGTATATGATAACTGTGGTGCTTATAGGATTGGCGATGGGGACGACTGTCTTTACCGCGCGTGCTGTAGGAGCGAAGAATAACGGGAAAGTGCGTGCTGTTATAGGCAATACTGTGACAATGTTCGCAGTCATAGCAGTCGTTCTGATGGTGGTTCTGATGTGTCTTAAGAATTGGATTATCAATGTGATGGGAACACCGGAGGCTGCAATCGAAGGAATGGATCAATATCTCACGGTATGTTTTGCAGGTATTCCTTTTATCATTGCGTATAATATCATCGCCTCAATATTTCGTGGACTGGGCGATTCGAGGAGCCCGATGCTCTTTGTCGCTGTCGCTTGCGCCATGAATATTGCATTGGACTACCTGTTTATCGGAGTGTTCGGACTTGGAGCGGAAGGTGCGGCTCTAGGTACGACTTTGTCTCAGATGTCCAGCGTGCTGTTTGCAATAGGCCTGATACGCAAACATCGTGGTATGATTGACATCTCACGTTCGGACTTGCGTCCTAAAAAGAAGGTGATAAAAGATATATTGAAGACAGGCGTGCCTATAGCGGTGCAGGACGGCTTTATTCAGATTTCATTTCTGGTGATTACAGTCATTGCCAACCATCGCGGCCTGATTGATGCGGCCGCTGTAGGGATTGTAGAAAAGTTCATTGGGCTGGTGTTTATCGTACCGTCTGCTATGCTCGCGACAGTTTCGGCAATTTCTGCCCAGAATATCGGTGCCGGGAAGGCCTCGAGAGCAAAAAAGACTTTGCGCACGGCAATGATATTGACGACGTGTTATGGCATAGTTTGTTCGATTGTCCTGCAGTTTATTCCGCAAGTTGCTGTCGGCATATTCACAGATAATGCTCAAGTGCTGGAGCAGGGGGCGGAATATCTCCGTGGATATATATGGGACTGCATTTTCGCAGGCATCCATTTCTGTTTCAGCGGCTTCTTCACGGCTTGTGGCTTCTCCATAATATCGTTCATACATAATTTCGTGTCAATAGTCTGCGCACGTATTCCACTTGTATGGATATCGTCAAATCTGTATCCTGATACGCTCTACCCGATGGGCTTGAGTACTTGTGCCGGCTCCGTGCTGTCGTGTCTGATATGCGTCGGCGTGTATTTGTGGCTACGGAATGTCATAACAGACAAAAAGTTATCCTGAAGTCACTGTGAGAGAACCTGAAATGATATATGAGCAGTTTCTTATAATTTGAAAAATGAAGAAAATGTGGTTGTTATTCGCTATTTTGTCTGCCGTTTTTGCTGCGGCTACGGCAATTCTGGCCAAAATTGGCATTGAGAATGTGGATTCAAATCTGGCTACGGCAATCCGTACAATTGTAGTGCTGATTATGGCGTGGCTAGTGGTTTTCCTGACGGGTAAGACGGGCGGTGTTGCATCCATTTCGCCACGCAGCTGGTTGTTCCTGATACTCTCCGGACTTGCGACTGGCGCTTCCTGGCTGTGCTATTTTTACGCTATCAAGATAGGCGACGTAAGCAAAGTCGTTCCTGTAGATAAGTGCAGTCTCGTGCTGACAATCATCTTCGCCGTCATATTCCTTGGCGAAGCGCTTACTTGGAAAACTGTTCTCGGCTGTATTCTGCTGCTTGCCGGAAGCATCGTTATGATTCTCTGAGCTTGGCTGTTACTTTGTGCCCTGTTGCCTGGCGCGTCCGGAATGTCAAAATTTCCTGTCGGTCTCGAGTCGCATTCTCTCGCTGTGAAGTAATGACTTACAGCAAAAAGATGTACCTTTATGCATAAAACACCGATAATATGACTAGGCACATTTTAATGACACTGACGGCGCTGATGCTGTCGTTCTCTCTTTCAGCACAGAATTATCAACATATCAAGGATATAGCATATACCGATGAGGGCGAGCCAGATTCTTATCGAAAAGAGCGTTGTAAACTTGATATTTATTATCCTGAAGATGCGAAGAATTTTGCCACAATCGTCTGGTTTCACGGAGGCGGTCTCGAGGGCGGAAACAAAGGCTTGCGCGAAGAATTTAAAAATCAGGGCTTTGCTGTGGTTGATGTGAACTACAGGCTCTATCCTAAAGTTAAATGTCCGGGATATATCGATGATGCGGCAATGGCTGTGGCATGGGTTTTCAATCATATTTCCCAGTATGGCGGTTCAACTGACAAAATCTGCGTCGGAGGTCATTCTGCTGGCGGTTATCTCACGCTTATGCTCGCGCTGGACAAGCAATATCTGGCAAAATACGGTATCGACGCGGACAAGATTGCAAAAGCTTATCCTGTCGGCGGGCAGACAGCCACGCATTTCACTATCAAGAAAGAGCGTGGAATGGATCCGGATATTCCTTATATCGATGATATGGCGCCTTCGTTCCACAGCCGCAAAGAAGGGGCTCCGTTAATGCTGATTACAGGCGACAGAGAACTTGAGATGCTGGCACGCTATGAGGAAAATGCTCATCTTGCGGCGATTTTGCGTCATCTTGGCCACCCTGTGCAACTTTTTGAATTGCAGGGTTTTGAACACGTAAATGTGCTCGCTCCTGCCTGCATCAGAATCCGGCAAGACATGAGACGAGTATTCTCGGATTAAGACTCGGCTTTTTTTCTGAAGACGAAACTGCCTTGAAATTTCCACAAGATATAATGTGAAAAATTTCAAGACAGCTTCCGGAAAACTGTTAAAGTGTATTTAAATCGTTAGCTATTTAGCTATAATCCATACGATAACTGCGAGAACTACTAGGACTCCTCCTGAAATCTTCATCCACATAGGCAGCTTCTGCTCACCCTTAAGCCAGGTTCGTTTCAGCCAATCGCGTACAGGCTCGTCATACATTTTCAGTGTGCACCACGCTAGAATTACGGACAGAATCACGACTCCTGCCGATGACAGGCAATGAATCCAGACAGGGGCGTCTGCGTGCGCTTTTGCAAAAGACATCTGCGCATAGATGAGAGGGAAGTGCGTAATATAGATAGGGTAGGAGATGTCTCCCAAGAATTTGCATACTTTGGAACTGAAAACATGAGTTGTCTTGCTTCCGGCGCCGAGAAGGACGATAATCGGGAACAATATCAGAATGGCAACTGCTTGATATACTCCGTTGGCGACTCCAGGTCTGCCGGTTATGCAAGGCACGCTGAATATTATTATGAGCAGAAGAGATGCCCACCAGAATCCGCCTTTTGCGTGGAGTGGACTTCCGCTCGGGTTGCTTTCAGAGCGATGTCTTGGAAGAATACGCGAGATGATTAGACCGCAGAGGAAAGGATACAGAAGACGTGCGAAGCCGATGTAAATCTGCTGCGATGTGATGCTCCATCCACCATTTACCGAGTATTGAGGGCCTCCGAAACTTACGGTGTTACCGTCAGGCGTAGTAAACTCGTGTACCGGAAAGAATCCGAAGATATCCCATCCGAGTGTTAAGTCAAGAGTGAGAACGGCTGCGAGAACGGTAAGAATGCAGAGGACGACTGTATTGAGTCTGCGGAATACGAAGGCGTAAAGGATGTTGCCGATATATTCGAGTGTAAGTGACCAGTTGGGACCGTTGAACGAGTTAGTTTCGCACCAGCCTCTGATATCCATTTTAGGCCCGGTCGGAATCATAAACAGCGCCATCACGAAGCAGACAAATATCTTCCACGCCGGTGCTTGAAGAATGCCGGGAAATGCTGTGGCTCCGAAATAAAACATCGCGAATCCGATTACTGTGCCGGCGATTACCATAGGGTGAAGTCGTGCAAGACGGCGCTTGAAGAATCCCCAAGTCGTCATTTTCCCCCATCTGTCGTCGTAGGCATAACCGATGACAAAGCCGGAAAGTACAAAAAAGAAATCTACTGCGAGGAAGCCGTGATTTATATGCTGCTGGGCTCCGTGCGGACAGTATGTCTCAAAGAGATGATAAAATATCACCATAATGGCGGCTACACCGCGTAATCCGTCCAGGATTTCATATCTAGGTTTAGATTCAAGATAAACGTTTTCCTTTGTCATCGTTTCAGTGTTTTTTGTATCGGAAAAAAATCTGTAACTGCTATTGAACAGCTACTTGAATGTTTCATTCGTCTCTGCAAGGTACTAATCTTTACTGATTTCGACTTAACCTATTTTTGTAAATCCTTATCTTATTTTTGCAAGATGCTTCAACGACGAATGTGTCCTTAGAATCCGTTCAGGTTTGGGATATCTGCCGCTTTTTGTCTGCAGTTGTCTCCTTCTCTTTTTTGTAGATTATGGTCTGTGAGCGTCGGCGACTCTCCTCAGGGACCCGTGCCCACCCTCGGGCTTGTTAGAGGGAGGGGCCAACAAGCGTAGCGCAGTGGGAAGGATGAGCCGAAGGCGAAGGTTTCTGGAGGAGAGTCGCCGACGCATCTTAGACGTGCGCCCATATATAAAGAAAGCGGCCGATAATCGCTTATCAGTCGCTTCCTTCAAATTATATCGCTATTGCCTAACGCACAAAAGGAGCGTTGCGGAGATATTCCGCACTTTCTTTTGCCGCTTTAAGCATCGCGGCGTCAATCTGCTCGCGTGTGAACGGAGTGCCGTCTTCGCTCTTGAGATAATCTTTTGCAGCCTCAATCTCGACAAAGTAATCCTTCATTCCGTTGGCATAGAACTGATTGAAGATGGCTTCGAAGTCCAGCTCTCCGCTCTGTCCGATGACAAACTCGTCCTTGATGTGAAGGAGCTCAATCCTCTTAGGATACTTCTTCAAGTATTCTACAGGATCTTTGCCACCCTTCTGGCACCAAAATACATCAAGTTCGAAGCAGACATAATTCGGATCTGTATGTTCAACAAGATACTCCCACATTACGTTGTCGCTGTCCTTCAGAGTCTCGAACTCGCGTGCGTGATTGTGATAACCCAGTTTCAGACCATATTCGGCAGCCAGGCGGCCTACACGGTTGAAATAGTCGCACTCTTTCTGAACATCCTCTACAGTGTACTCAACATTGTAGCTTGGAATGACGAAATATTTTCCTCCGCAGTCGCTCTGAATCTTGAAGAGTTCTCTCCAGCGGTTCATTATAGCCTCTTCATTTTCAGGATCTTCTGCGAGTGAAGAATGGGTTGAAACTATCTTTCCACCCAAGCTGTCACAGATGCTCTTGAATTCAGGGGCTGGAACTCCGAATACGTTAGGGTCGCCACCCCACTGAACAAGCTCGTAGGCATTGTATCCGTATGAAGCGAGAGCTTCAAGCGTGCCGCGCGCGTCATTTCTCATTGAATTCATCACAGTGTAAAGCTGGATACCTATGTTTTTCTGTGTATCCTTTTTACAACCGGAAAAAGTGAAGACCATTGCCGCTACGCCTGCTGTGAAAAGTAATGATTTGATTTTATTCATATACGAGAAATGAAAACTAGTCCATCAATTTCACGCGGATGTTTCTGAACCATACGTCGTCGCCGTGATCCTGGAAGCCGATGTATCCCTCGTGGTTCTCACCGCCGCAGTTGTTGAGAAGCTCGAATGCGAGAGGCCATTTCTCCTGGCTGAACTTGCTCTTCTGAAGCATCTCAGTCCACTGCGGAGTCCACAGATGGTATTCGAGGACGTTCTCACCGTTCTGGTAGTGAACAACTGTTCCCTTATACACCATAATCTTGCCGGTCTGCCATTCTCCGAATTTCGTGAAATTCTGCGGTTTTGCAGGAATCATATCATATAGTGAGGCTGATTTGCGGTTTCCGTCCACGCCGAGAAGTGCGTCAGGATGGTTCGCATTGTCCAGAATCTGATATTCAGGACAGGAAATGTAGATTGGCTGAAGCTGCTCGTTACCCTGAGCATCCTTTGCTGAAACTTCCTGAGCGAGGTAGAATACACCTGAATTGGAACCTTTTTCAACTTTCCAGTCAAACTCGAGGATAAAATTCTTGAACTTGTGGGAGAAGATGATGTCTCCACCTTCTTTTGTCTGGCCTTCACCGGTTCCTGTGCCCTCGAAATGGAGACAACCGTCTTTTACGGACCATCTCTCAGGTACATTGTCTTTTCCGTATCCTCTCCAGCCGTCAAGAGATTTGCCGTCGAAGATTACATAATAGTCGTCTGCGTCTTTCTGGAATTTGGACAGGTCAACGCAAGGCTTTTCAATTGCGGTGTACTCCGGAGCAGAGGACACTGCAGTCTGCTCTGTTTTCTTGGAGTTATTGTTGCAGGCACAAGATGCCGCCATCAAAGTGCCGGCGATGGCAAATGATGCCATAATGATTGCTCTTTTCATTGTGTTATAATTGTTAATATGTTTCATTATTCTGGCATTGCAGGAAGTTCATATCCGTTATGATATGTGTGGCGGATCAGTTCTGCGGCGAACTTGTTCGCGTCAACAGGCTCTGTATAGGTATTGTTGAATGTCGGATGTCCGTCCTTGATCGAGAATCCGTCCTTGAGCATAGCCTTGACAGTAGCGCCTTCAGGAATATTGGTGAAACGCATATTCTCGCCGTCCCAATCGAGCACCTGGTTGAGTCCCTGGAGACGCACTGCAAGCACGCCCATTACAACCATCTCGTTGAATGGTCCTGCTACGCTGAAGTCTGAAGCTGAAGGAACACGTACTGAAGCGTCCTCTTTGCAAGCTCTTACCCAGTCCTGCTGATGGTTAGTGGTGACGCGCCTGAGAGTCTTAGGAACGTCCGGAACTCTGCCGGAAACAAGATATGGATGGCGTCCGTAGCATCCGCAGATGAGTGTGTCCTTTGTGCCGTGGAAGATGACGCATCCGCCGTTGTCGTTGAGATTGACTCCGGCAGGAAGTCCCTCCGGACGGTCAGGAAGAAGTCCGCCGTCGTACCAGTTGACTTCAACCTCAGGCATAGCGACCTTAGGCATGTTGTCTCTGGCAGGGAAGATGTATTTCACGTGCTGTGCTGAAGGACAGGACTCGCTCAGAAGTTTCGTGGATGATCCTTCAACGTGTGTAGGGTAGCCGAGCTTCAAAGCCATAAACGGTGCGTGCAGAATGTGGCAGGCCATATCTCCGAGTGCTCCCGTACCGAAATCCCACCAGCCTCTGAAGTTCCACGGTGTATAGATTGAGTGATATGGGCGCATCGGTGCAGGACCTATGAATGCTTCCCAGTTGAGAGTCTTAGGAACTTTCATAACTTCGGTAGGACGCTCAAGACCCTGAGGCCAGATAGGTCTGTCGGTGAATGCGTCCACGCGTGTCACTTCACCTATCTCTCCATTCCAGATCCATTCGCAGGCAAGACGTACACCCTCATCTGATGCGCCTTGGTTGCCCATCTGAGTGGCTACTTTATATTTAGCGGCGAGTTTTGTCAGAAGCCTTGATTCGTACACCGAGTGTGTCAGAGGTTTTTCGCAATAGACGTGTTTGCCTGCTGCAATTGCCTCAGCGCAAATAATTGCGTGAGTGTGGTCTGCAGTTGCGCATACGACAGCATCACATTCAGGGAGAAGCTCCTCGTACATCTTGCGGTAGTCGTTGTACTTCTTTGCGTTAGGATATTTCTTGAAAATATGGTCCGCATATTTCCAGTCCACGTCGCAGAGTCCGATGATGTCCTCTGTCTCGAGTCCGCTGAGTACACCCGCACCGCGTCCGCCGATACCTACAGCGATGATTTTGAGTTTGCGGTCAAGCGGCTTGGGTGCATCCGGTCCCAACGGGCTGTCTTTATCTGTCACCTCGGCAAAGATCGACTTTGGCGAGAGCGCCAGACCGGCAGCGGCAGCCGCGCCTACCTTGAGAAATGATCTCCTTGAAAATTCTTTTGACATAACTTTTTGTTTTTAGTGTTTTATGTTTTTGTTTAAAGTCTCTGATGCTGTTCGGCCGTCGTTGAGGAAATTATTGTCGCGAACGTTTCAGAATGTTTTCTGATAAAGTTGCGTTATTTCTTGCGCAACAGTCCGTAGCCGTTGGTGGCTGTTGCTCTGCGATGCCAGATGCGCTCCAGTTCGGCGTGTGTGCCCTTGACCGGCAGGTCGTGCGTACGGGCATCGTCAAGCATTTTCCAAGCAAAGTCGGAAGCTACAGTCGCATCCCTCATCGACGGAAGTCTCGGGTCTGCTTTGCCGGTGATAATGCAGTCTGCGAATTCGTCAATCAATTTGTCTATGTTCTTGCCTCCATAAGGCAGTTCAATGCGCTCAGTGACGTTTTCTCCGCGCACCTCCACTACTGCAGTCTTGAAATCGTGGCTCATTCTCACGATGCCACGGGACCCGATAATGTCGGCGTATGAATTATGGGTCTGGTCTTTGGAAAGCTGTCCGTAATTGTGCCCCTGAGTGATGTCAAATACAACTCCGTTCTCGAATGTGCCGTGAGTCTGCAGCCACCACGGGTCTTTCCATTCCCACATTCTTACCGCCTGTGCATTCCAAGTCTTGTATTCGCTTCCGGTCAGCCAGCGTGCGATGTCCACGTAGTGCATTCCGCAGTCGTGGAAGGCCGGGCCCTCGTACTCGTGGCCTTCTCCAGGTGACAGTCCCGGAGTCATGTGGCAGAGCCGTACAATGGCAAGTTCACCGAGTTCTCCGGAATCGATAACCTCCTTAATCTTATTGAAATACCACGAATTGCGCAGATATAGGTCAACTGCTGACAACAGCCCGGACTTCTCTGTGATATTGACAGCTTCCCATTCATTCCGGATGCAGTCGGCTATAGGTTTCTCCGCTATTATGTGCTTACCTGAGGCTACAGCCTTGTGAATCAGGCTCAGACGAGTGTCTGCAAGAGCGGTAAGAGCAACCACGCGCACTTCAGGATCGTTGAATATTATATTTTCGTCGTTTACGATGTTTGCATCGGGAAATTTCTCGCGGGCTATGTTGAGGGAAATCTCCGAAACGTCGCAGATGTATTTCAATTCCCATTTCTCGCTTTTTACGAATTCGTCGGCGAAGAAACCGCCCATCCGTCCGTAGCCTATTAACCCTACAGTTATTCTTCCGTTACTCACTTTACAAATATAATTTATATGTGTGTATTATTTCTGACTTATCCTTTTGCGGTAAGTTTCAATTCAGAACGCGTTACTATGTGGTGTAGTTATGTGGTTCTATATAAGTCTATTCGCTCATATTTCAAAACGTTACAACAAATTTAAGGATTAAAGTCATCATTTGCAATATCAGTGCAGATATTTTTCGGAAGCCGAATTTAGCTCTATTTTCATAATGCTGCTTGACGTATTTTTATAAATAATTGTCTTATCTTTGCGCTATGTCAGAATATTCTAAAAGAGGAAAATTTCAGTTTGACTATGTCAGGTTGTCGCCTCGTAGACAGATAGGAATCCATTCACAAGACTCGTGGGAATTGGATTATATCATCACGGGCCGGGGAAAGCGCACTATCGGAGACCGTCAAGAACCTTTCAGCGAGGGCGAGATTGTACTTGTACCTCCGGAAATTCCGCATTTCTGGGATTTTGATGCTGATTGTACTGATTCCGGCGGGAATATCGTCAATATAACCATTACGTTTGACGATTTGCTTTTGGATTCAATCTTGAGCGTTTTTCCTGATATGCAGAAGAGCGTCAGCCTTATAAGGGACAGGCGGAACACAGCCATATCATATATGGGCGGCACATTGGTGCAACTGTCTTCAGTGATGAGAGAAATGGCGAATGAAGACGCTTCAAGGCGTCCGGCCTCGTTTCTGAAAATACTGAATCTTTTGGCTGATACTGCAGATGTCAAGCGTTCCGGGACTTGGCGTAAGATGAGCTTGGAGCAGAAGCGGAAGATGAAAGTGCGTACTTTCATATCCTGCAATTGCTTGCGTCCGGTTACATTAAATGAAATCGCTTCCTATATAGGAATGAACGAAGCCGCATTCTGTGTCTTTTTCAAAAAGAATTATGGAAAGACTTTTGTGGAGTATCTGAATGAGCAGCGGCTGGATTATGCCCGTTATCTTCTGGAAAACGGCAGTTTGACAGTGACTGAGATTTGTTATGCCTGCGGATTTGCGTCTCCGCCATACTTTTCCCGGATTTTCCGCAGAGTAGTCGGGATGTCTCCGCAGCAATACGCCAAGTCTTTGGCGCAGAAACAATGAATCCGGCTAAAAACATAGGGAAAGTAGTTCAAAACAGCATATAAAAACATATCACGATGACGGATTGGGAAAAGATGCAGGCCGGCGAAATGTACAATGATTTCGCTGAGGATCTGTTCGACAGAAGAGTTGAAGCGAAAAAGCTCTTCAGGGCTTATAATCATCTGGAAGATGATGAAGTGGACAAACGCAACGACATTATGCGGCGATTGTTCAAGTCGGTAGGACGAAACGTATGGATAGAACCGGATTTCCGATGTGAGTTCGGCAAAAATATCTCAATAGGGAATGACGTGTATATAAATTTCGGGTGCGTAATACTCGACTGCGGTCAGGTGCGCATCGGGAATAATACGCTGATCGGTCCCAATGTGGGACTGTTCTCCGGCAATCATACGATTGATGCGGAAGAACGTGCCGCAGGCGGATTGATACCTAAACCTATCTCCATAGGGAACAGGGTCTGGTTGTGCGGAAATGTTACGGTCGTGCCCGGCGTCACCATAGGGGATGACACCGTCATAGGTGCGGGAAGCGTTGTTACACGCGACATTCCTTCAGGCGTAATTGCCGCAGGAAATCCGTGCAAGGTCCTGAGAAAAATTACGCCTGAAGATAAGATGGGCTTTGTCTCGGCTATAGACCGAAGGCATCCTTAAATAGTTCTGTTTTATCCAGAATTGCTTGTGTAATGGATAAAAAATGCTATTTTTATCCATTATGTTTCTTCAAATGGTTTGAAAGACAAATATTACGAAACTGTTTGCTGGTGTGACTTCTTAAATTAGCTGAAATATGAAATCTGTAAGATTTGTCATTGTGGCACTGATGTGCTCGATTGCTTTGGTTTCCTGCAAGAACTGGAACAAGGGAAAGTCTGCAAGTTCTGGAGAGGACGCGCAGAATGTGGAAAATGTTTGTGATGGTAGCGTTCAGGATAGTGGTGAATACTCGATGGAAGTGGTTGTGAAAGACGGAAATTGCCTCGGCAGATTTGTCGAGGAGAAGTCGAATGCTTATGTCGTGAGTGTTCAGGATGATTACGAGGTGAGCAAGAAAGGTGCGCACGTGGAGGTGTGGAAAGCTTCGGACGGCAAAGGAGTTGTGTATCTGAAGGATTGGGGAAAGCAGAAGGTTTACGCTTCTCCTGATTCAAACAGCAAGGTCGTGGGCAAGATTGAATATGAAGAAGGATATGTTCCTGACACTTATAATTGTCTCGGGCTTGAGAATGGCTGGTTCAAGATCAGTCTCGGTGACAAGTCCGGCTACATAAAAGCCTCCCTTATGAACTGGGATGCCATCGACACGTTCTAATGCTGTAATAGGCTTCAACGTGAGCAGCTTATACGGATGAACGACATAAAATACCGTTTTGAAAACTATAAGAATTCCTCTAAAAATTGATGTTATGAGAAAATTGATGTTATTTGCGACTGTCCTGTTGATATCTGCTTTCAGCGCAACTGCTCAACAATCAACAGATGATTCTGGATATCCTATAATTCAAGATACATTCTTCGGAATGAAGATGGGGTCACTTCAAAATTGCTCGACGATTAAACAAGCGTTATTCAAAAAAGGTGTGTTCTTAGAGCAGAAGAATATTTCGTCTGGTGAAGTCTGTACTTTTAAAGACGTGATTTTCGCAGGAAGAACTTGGGATTACTGTGAACTATATGTTTCTGATAAAAAAGAATTTTATGATATAGCAGTGTATGACAGTCTTGATGATTTTGGTACTGATGCAGAAAAAGAAGCTGAGGCTTTATACGCTACATATCGAAATAAGCTTGCGATAAAATATGGGCCGCGCGATGAATCAAAAGAAGAAGATAATCAGTCCGTTTACTATTTTGGAGGAAATGGTATGTATGTGTCGCTTTATAGTCGACGTAGTAAGTCGGCAGGTGGTTCATATCGTCGCTTTGTTGGGATCGATTACACGCAAACGGCGATTTATAGTCGTATGAAAGAAGCCAACGATGACGAGCTATAGCGGTTAAGATTATCTATTTATAATTCAGAGTGTTATGATTGATAATGAAGAGAGGCGGAGGTTGAGGATGAGGGTGCTGGAGTTTCTGGAGGGGCACGGGATAAGTTACGAACTTTATGAACATCCGGAGTTCTGCTCCGTTGCTGACGGACTGGAGTATTGGAAAGAAATTCACGGTGACGTGACGCATTGCAAGAACCTGTTTATGCGCAATCACAAAGGCAACCGCCACTATCTCATAAGTATGGAATGCCACAAAGAATTTGACATTCACGGACTTGAACACAAACTCCACGAAGGCAAACTCTCGTTCGCGTCAGAAGAACGTATGATGCGCTGCCTGGGCGTCCATCCCGGTTCAGTCTGCGCATTCGGACTAATCAATGATATGAACCTCTCCGATGCAGACCCGAAAGAACTTTTTGACAACGGACACCGCGTGAAATACTACCTGGACAAGGCGTTGCTTGAAACGCAGAAAGTAAGTTTCCATCCTTGCGAAAATACGGCAAGCGTAGTAATCAGCAAGGATGATTTCTTGAAGTTCCTGACCATCTGGGGTGGGGAGGTCGAGTGGATTGAGGTCTGACGCCTCTCCTGCTACTTCAACTTCCTGTTGGCGTAATTGGCGATGCAGTCGGGGAGCTGAATCTCGTAATCCGGATCGTCAATAAGCGTGGATGTGAGCAGAAGGTCTGCTGTAGTACGGTTAGTGGCGAACGCGATGTTATACAAAGATGCAAGCCTTGTCAGTGCCGAAACATCGTTCTGATGGCCCTGTACTATGAGATTGTCGCAGAAGAAAATCAGCATATCTATTTTTCTCTCGGCAATCATCGCCCCGATCTGCTGGTCGCCGCCAAGAGGACCGGACAGCAGTCTTGTAACTTTATGCTTAAATGGGAATGTTTCTTTGCCGTCAACGGAAACTGAAAGTTCTTCTATCAGTCTGCCTGTAGTGCCGGTGGCGAAAAGCTTGTGCTTTGAAAGCATTGCCGCATTGAACTTTACCCAAGAAAGTAACTCATCCTTGCGGCCGTCGTGCGCGACCAGAGCTATGCTTAAATTCTTCATACATAAATGTTTTAGAATTGATAGGGCGTAAGATGCCCTAATCGGGCGAAAGATACAAAGAAAATTATTATATTTGTTCTTCGTATTCTTCAAAATAGGAAACAGATGGAAAAACATCCGGAAATCCAGTTTCTCTCTCGGGGAGAAATCAAAAAATATCAGGAAAGACGCCTAAGGGAAACTATTGAATATCTGGTGAATCATTCGCCTTATTACAGGAAGATGTTCTCGGAGAACAAGATAAATCCTTACACGATTCAGACACTTGAGGATTTGCAGAGTCTTCCCGTCACCACCAAGAAAGATTTGCAGCTATGCGGGCCTGAATTCAGGTGCGTCCCAATGGAAAAAGTAATCGATTTTGCCACTACCTCGGGTACGTTGGGTGATCCTGTGACATTTACTGAGACGGAGGAGGATCTTCAGCATCTTGCTTATAATGAGCGGCTTTCATTCGAGACGGCAGGCTGTACCAAGAATGACATAATGCAGGAAATGGTTACCATCGACCGTCGCTTTATGGCCGGCTTGGCGTATTTTCTGGGCGCCAGGGAATTGGGAATGGGCGTCGTCCGTGTAGGAAACGGAATCCCTGAGCTTCAGTGGGATACAATATCCAGAATACATCCTACGGTAGGTATGGCAGTGCCTTCATTCCTTGTGAAACTGATTTCGTTTGCAGAAGAGCACGGCATCGACTACAGAAACTGCTCAATGAAGAAATGTGTCTGCATAGGTGAAGCGTTGCGCGATCCTAAGACATTTGAGCTCAATACATTGGGACAGATAATCCACGCGAAATGGCCTGAACTTCAGTTGTATTCGACCTACGCCTCCACTGAAATGCAACATTCATTCACTGACTGCGAGTATTTCAACGGTGGACATCTGCAGCCGGAGCTTATGATTGTAGAGTTTCTCGATGATGAAAATCATCCGGTGTCAGCCGGCGAGCCCGGAGAAGTTACAATCACCACTCTCGGCGTCACCGGTATGCCTCTGCTGAGATTCAAGACAGGCGATATAGTGTATCATTACGATGAACCTTGCAGATGCGGACGCAACACAGTGAGAGTCAGCTCTGTAATCGGCCGCAAGAAGCAAATGATAAAGTTCAAGGGCACGACGCTCTATCCGCCTGCGATGTTCGACATTCTCGACAATATACCTGATGTCAAGAACTATGTGGTCGAGGTCAGCACTAATGAACTTGGTACAGATAATGTGGTGGTTCACGTCGGCACTCTTATCCCTTCCGACAAATTCGAGAAAGAAATCAAGGACATATTCAGGGCGAAAGTCCGCGTGGCACCGAATGTGCTGTTCGAGACCCCGGAAGCAGTAGCCAAGATAATGTTCCCGCCGATGAGCCGCAAACCGGTTAAATTTATAGATAACAGATAATTAAAATTCATAGACACGTTATGAAGAAGTTTTTTATGATTGCTGCCGCTTTGGCAAGCGTTACGTTTTTCTCTGCAAATGCGCAGAATCAGAAATCTGTCAAGGATTACTCTGAAGTAGCTTTTTACGGTGTTGACTTCGGTCTTGTCAAGATTGTTGGTGCTACCGAGACCCCGACTGAATTCCTTACCGCCTTCAAAGGAATCAATGAACTGATTCTTTCAGAACAGGACAAATATGTGAATTTCCTTGCTGACCGTCTGAAGAAGACTATCCAGTATGTTGACATTCAGCCAGCTATAGACAATATCCAGAATATCGACGCTGACGAGATGAAACTCAATCATACGGCTAAACCGTTGACAATGGAGGATGTCAAGATTGAACTTCAGGAACTTGACATCAAGCCTGCCGAGCAGGAGCTTGGACTTGTAGTTATGGCCGGAGAATTGAACAAAGGTACAGACTACGGCACATTCTACTATGTGTTCTTTGATACCAAGACACTTGAGGTGATTGACTGCAAGCCGTTCAAGGGACAGTCCGGCGGAATGGGACTTCGCAACTACTGGGCTAAGTCCTTCTACAGAACTATCGCTGAAGTGAATCCGAGTAAATTCTATCAGGCAAAGAAGAAGATAAAGGAAGGCGTTTCTGAAGGCTATCAGGCTGTAAAGGAGAAAGTTACAGGCGAAGCTGAATAATCGGAGCAATCACTTCCCGTAGCGGTTCTTCGGGTAGCCGCGTATCTTTTATGAAATATCCGATCTTGCCGGTGAACGGTATCCATCAATGACGATGAAAATGACGAAAAACGAACTTGACAGGGGCTTGTATTCTCCTGAATATGAGCACGATGCTTGCGGTGTTGGCCTTGTAGTCAACATAAACGGCAGCAAGTATCACGATATTATCGAGAAAGGACTTACGGTCCTGGAGAATATGGCTCACAGGGGAGCGGAAGGCGCGGATTCGAAGACCGGAGACGGTGCAGGAATTATGGTTCAGATTCCTCACGAGTTCATCCTTCTCAACGGAATTCCGGTTCCGGAGAAGGGGCGTTATGGAGTCGGAATGGTCTTCCTGCCAAAGAATGAAAAGGATAATGCACGCTTTACTGAGATAATCAATGAGTGTGTAGAAGCCAACAATCTGACGATAATGCACAGCCGTCCTGTCCCTGTCAACAGCGAAATTCTGGGCAAGGACGCGTTGGCTGTCGAGCCGGAAATCAGGCAAGTTTTCATCGTAGGGTGCGATGACCGCAAGACATTGGAGGAGAAACTTTACCTTGTCCGTAAAGCCGTTGAGCGCAAGGTGCTGGATTCCTCTATCGAAGACAAGGCAAGTTGCTATCTTGCAAGTCTTTCGACTACGACGTTGGTTTACAAGGGAATGCTCTCGACTATGCAGTTGAGGCAGTATTTTCCGGATTTGACCAATCCGTATTTTACCAGTGCCATCGCATTGGTCCATTCAAGGTTCTCGACTAATACATTCCCGACTTGGAGTCTGGCCCAGCCGTTCAGGCTCATTGCTCATAATGGCGAGATAAATACGATTCGAGGCAACAGACTTTGGATAAAGACTCGCGAGTCTGTTATGAAGGTGCCGAATCTCGGTAATATCAGCGAAAGCATAAGTCCGATCATACAGCCTGGAATGAGCGACAGCGCATCGTTTGACAATGTGCTGGAATTCTTTACGCGTGCAGGAATGGAGATGCCGCACGCCCTCTCGATGATGATACCGGAGAGCTACCGCGAAGGCAATCCTCTCCGCCAGGATCTCAAGAATTTCTACGAGTATCATTCAATCTTTATGGAACCGTGGGACGGTCCTGCGACCATTCTGTTCTCTGACGGGCGTTATGCCGGAGGTATGCTTGACAGAAATGGACTGAGACCGTGCCGTTACTTCATAACCAAGAACGGATTGCTCGTAATGGCTTCAGAGACAGGCGTATGCGACATCCCAGAGTCGGAAATCGCTTCAAAGGGACGTCTGTATCCCGGAAAGATATTGATGGTTGATACAAAGAAAGGCAAGATTCTGGACAATGACACCATCAAGAACGCTTTGGCGGCAGAACATCCTTATGGTGACTGGCTTCACGCAGGACGTATAATTCTCAAGAACATCAAGAGCGGCAGGAAAGTGGAGCACAGCGTCCCGGAATATTCGCGGATGCTTCATACTTTCGGCTACGGAAAAGAGGATATTGACAGGATAATGATTCCTATGGCCGTGAACAGCGCTGAACCGCTTTATGCTATGGGCGACGATACTCCTCTTGCAGTGCTTTCTGACAAGCCGCAGCGATTCTTCAATTATTTCCGGCAGAAATTCGCGCAGGTGACTAATCCGCCGATTGACCCTATCAGGGAGTCTGCAGTGATGTCTCTTTCAAGTTATATCGGAGCAGTAAAAGGCAATATCTTAAACCCGTCTCCAGAGTTGTGCAAAGTGGTCAAACTTACATCTCCGATTCTTACCAACGGTGAGATGGAGACGTTGAGAAATCTTCGTTATAAAGGGTTCAAGACCATAACTTTGCCTATGCTTTTCGAGGCGTCAGGAGGGACTCAGGCATTGGAGGCGGCGCTGTCGAAACTTTGCAAGGATTCGGCAAAGGCTGTGGATTCGGGATATAATTATCTGATAATCAGTGATAAAAATGTGGATGCGGAGCACGCTCCGATTCCGTCTTTGTTGGCATTGTCCGCAGTTCATCATCACCTTATCCATTGCCGTAAGAGAGGTCAGACTGCGATTATCGTAGAATCCGGTGAGGTGTGCGAAGTGATGCACGTGGCGTTGCTTATCGGTTACGGTGCCAGCGGCGTGAATCCGTATATGGCATTCTCCATATTGGACAAACTTGTACAGGACAAGGCGGTACAGCTTGATTATCCGGCCGCGGAGGAGCATTATATCACAGCCATCAACAAGGGAATGCTCAAGATTCTTTCCAAGATGGGCATTTCTACGATACGAAGTTATCGAGGTGCGGCGCTGTTTGAGTCTTTGGGCGTCAGCTCGTCGCTGCTGGACAAATATATGGGCGGAGGTCTGTCCCAGATAGAAGGTATAAAGATAGAAGATGTCGCCAGGGATATTCTCCGCGCGCACAATGAGGCGTTCGGGCTTAAGGAAGAATCCGAAGCTGATGTTACTGCCGCAGATCATCTTGAGGACTTCGGCAATTATGCCTGGAGAAAAGACGGTGAACGGCATTGCTGGGACCCTGTCAGAGTGAAACTGCTGCAGAATGCTGTCCGCAATGATGACTACGAGGCATTCAAGCAATTCTGCGTCGCTGAAGAGAACCGCGATCATCCGATGAATCTGCGCGACTTGATGGAAATAGAGAGCGACAGGGCTTCAATATCTATTGATGAGGTTGAACCAGAGGAATCCATAATGAAACGCTTTGTCGCGGAGGCCATATCTTTCGGTGCCATCAGCAAGGAGGCACACGAGACTATAGCATTGGCGATGAACAGTTTCGGAGGTATGAGCAATACCGGAGAGGGTGGCGAAGACCCGCTGCGCAATGTGTTGAAACCTAATGGTTTGAGCGCAAGAAGCGCTGTCAAGCAGGTGGCGTCGGGACGTTTTGGGGTTGATTCGTATTATCTTGTGAACGCGGATGAAATACAGATAAAGGTCGCGCAGGGTGCGAAACCAGGAGAGGGAGGTCAGTTGCCGGGATTCAAGGTGGATGAACTGATTGCTCGTACTCGTCACTCGATTCCTGGTATTACATTGATTTCTCCTCCGCCTCATCACGACATTTATTCGATAGAGGATTTGGCTCAGCTTATATTCGACCTTAAAAATGTCAATTCAAAGGCGCGTATCAGCGTGAAGTTGGTCTCTGAGGCAGGCGTGGGAACGATTGCCGCAGGTGTCGCCAAGGCAAAGGCCGATGTCATACTGATAAGCGGAGCGGACGGTGGCACTGGAGCAAGCCCTGCAAGCAGCGTAAAACACGCGGGTAGCCCTGCAGAGACCGGTCTTGCTCAGATACAGCAGACCTTGGTTGTGAATGATTTGCGCGGTAAGGTGCGTCTTCAGGTCGACGGGGGACTCAGATGCTCCCGTGACGTTATGTTTATGGCGTTGCTCGGAGCGGAGGAATATGGTTTCGGTACAGCGGTTATGATTGCTGAGGGGTGTGTGATGTGCCGTGGGTGCAACAAGAATACCTGTCCGGTGGGCATTGCTACGCAGAATCCTGAACTTCGCAAGCGTTTCAAGGGTAAGCCTGAGAACATAGTTACATATTTCAGATTCCTGGCAAGGAATATCCGTGAGCGTCTCGCGGAGATGGGCTATCACAGTATGCAGGAAGTTATCGGGCGTGCGGATTTGCTCAAGAAACGCTCATATCCGGATGGCGCAAAGGCAAACGGAGTTTCATTGGAACGCGTCCTGTATATTCCTGAAAGCTGCAAGAACAACGACCGCGTGTTCACGACACCGCAGGAGCATAAATTGAACGGCGTCAAGGATATGGAACTTATGGAAATCCTAAAGCCTGCCATCACGTCACGATATAAACTCAATATAGGTGTGCCGATTCACAATACGGACAGAAGCGTAGGCGCTATGATCAGTGGCGAGATTACGCGGCTTTATGGGCTTGAAGGACTCCCTGACGGTACTATCAATGTTGATTTCACCGGGTCTGCCGGACAGAGTTTCGGAGCATTCCTATGCAAAGGGGTCACGTTCCGACTTATCGGCGATGCCAACGACTATTTGGGAAAGGGATTGTCTGGCGGCCGTATCGTAGTCACGCCTTCACCTGAGGCTGATTTCAAGGCGGAGGATAATATCATCGCCGGGAATACGATAGGTTATGGAGCTACGTCGGGCGAGATGTATATCAGCGGTGCGGTGGGCGAGCGGTTCTGTGTGAGGAATAGCGGCATTACTGCGGTCGTAGAGGGTGTGGGAGACCACGGCTGCGAATATATGACCGGCGGACGTGTCGTCGTGTTGGGCAAGACGGGAAGGAATTTCGCCGCAGGAATGAGCGGGGGAGTGGCATATATATGGGATCCGGACAGCACCTTCGACTATTACTGCAATATGGATATGATAGAGTTGACTCTTCTTGAGGATGACGCAGACCGCGAGGAACTTCGTTCGCTCATAGGCAATCATCTGAAATACACGGGCAGTACGCTGGCCGGGATGATTCTGGACGATTGGGATCTGTATGCCCGCCAATTCCTTAAAGTCACGCCTGTCGAATACAAGAAGATTATCTCTCCGCTCCACGAAAACCGCTCGTTGCTGTAGAATATATGTTGAAAAATCTCGGAAAAGTTAGCGCTCTTCACGAGATTTTTTTATTTTAGGGATGTCAATAGTATCGTACGAAATGAATAACACATATCTTTTAATCAAAGCCTTCGCCATGCTGGCTGCAGGGGTGATCGCGACCAACATAGTTTTTGCGCAGGATAAAGTTAGTGTGGCAGATGCCGGCAATGCGGTGGCAGACACAACCCATCCGTGGTATGGGGCGCGAGTCGGGATTATCGGCGACTCGATTTCGGATCCCAAGGCATCTAACGGGCCGAAGAAGTACTACTGGTATATGGCTCAGGAGATCGGAATCGTTCCCTGTGTCGTGGCTCGGAACGGACAGCAATGGAATGAGGTTCTTCCGCAGGCGAACAGACTGAAAAATGATTACGGAAATGATATTGACGCTATTCTTATCCTGATGGGTACCAATGACTACAATGCGGGAGTGCCTATTGGCGAATGGTGCACTGAGGAATATGTCAAGGTTGAGGCGGCGAACGGCGAGCCGAAGTCGATGCAGATGAGAAGACACCGCGTACCGAACTTCGATCAAAGTACGTTCAAGGGCAGGATAAATATTGCGCTTGACTCCCTTAAGAATATGTATCCTCATCAGCAGATTATCCTGATTACTCCGCTGCACAGAGGTTATGCGAACTTCGGTGAAAACAACATCCAACCGGATGAGAACTATACCAACAGGTGCGGGGAATATATTGACGCTTACGTCAGCACTATCAAGGAGGCGGGGAATGTGTGGAGTGTCCCGGTGATTGACCTTAACGCCATTTCTGGATTATTCCCGCTCAACCGTTCGCAGAAAGAATATTTCCCTCGGAACGATGACAGACTTCATCCGACCGACAAAGGCCATAGGAGAATCGCTCGCGCCCTTATCGCCTATCTGAGATGTCTGGCTCCAGGCTTCAGAGCGGAATGAGTTGAAAGCCGCTTGGTTCTCTCATAATCATCAGAACTACGTCCCGTTATGTGATTGCACGCGTAATGTGGCTGAGATTAACTGCCCAATCCCTGCATTTTTTTTCTGGAATTCAGGAAAGAATTGCTCAATATTCGCGTATATAGGTAAAAATCAAATAAGAAATGAGCAAGTACTTTGAGGATGCGATAAGAAGGAATGGCGATGTCGCTCCAGAATACATAGAAAAGGTGTCAGCAAGGGCGGATGCGAATCTGGCCAGGTATTACGGCCTGTTGCGTTCCACTGCTATGGAAGGTATGGAAGGGCTTATTTCCGCAATACATCGCAGCACGTTCTCCATTTGCCGCAGCACTTCTCACCATCACTATACGACCGGAACGATGGAACATTGCCTTGGAGTATACGACGAGATGATGAAAAACAATAAGGACGGACGGTTTTGCGAACGAGATATAATTTTGGTGGCACTTCTGCACGATGTCGGTAAAGGCAGGTCGCGAGAATTCTCGTTTGAAAAGGGTGATCATCATCCGACCCGCTCAAAGAAGATAGTACGCAAATATCTGAAAAATGTTCCGAGTGAAGTCCTTCACGCAATCAGATACCATCAGCACCATAGTCCTGACCATCCGCTGCAGAATCTCGTATGTGATGCGGATCACAAAGATGCCTCCAAGTGCAATCGCGCCGGCAAATTTATAAAGGCATTGCCTGACGTTTAGTTGTCCATCTTCAGGCATTGCCGCTCTGACAAAAAGTTTCTGATAAGACAGAATCATACTACAAGGTCTGTCTGCAGGTGATTATCTCATAATGATTTCTTGAGTTCACGTTTACTCATTCAGGAATATTGTCACACCGGTCCACGAGAGACATAAACTCGCCGTATCCATATTTTCCGTTTGCGTATTCCAACAGGAGTGTCTTGTTTGTCTCAACAAAGAAGGACACCCAATACAAATCTTCGTCGCTTATGGTCTGTTCAAACGAATACGGAACGTAAGGCGTATCGGATATAATCATCGGCAGGAAATCGTACTTCCCTTCTCCGACTCTAAAATACACACAGGGCTCGTGGTTTGAACATTGATAAATAAAGTGATTGTCAAAACGCATATCAACTTTAAACTCTTGGTTGATTGTCGTTTCGCTGAAATCATATTCCATAATTTTTACCCATATCCTTTGTTTCTCGATACTGGCTTTAAGAATCTCATCTATATGTGAAAGGATATCTGCAACTTCAAATTCTTCTAAATTTTGCTTCTTTTCCATATTTCAACACTGTTCTATATAGTCGAGGATGGCTGCTCCATCATCGGCTTGTGCATATATTTTACTCTTTAACTAAATTCACCTTTTTGCTCTGCCCGAAGTTTTCCATCAGAAAGGGAGATCTTCCAATTCTCCGCGTCCGTTATCGGGTATGTCAACCCCTGTCAATTTTGTACACCCTTCGAATACCCTTTCGTAGATTCTTTCCACACTGTCCGGAATATTGACCGATGTCAATCCGGCACAACCACGGAATGCTTCCCTCCCGATTTCTATCATGCTAACAGGGATTTTGACAGATGTCATCCCCACACAGTTTTCAAAAGCATTCCAACCGATTTTTGTAACACTTTCAGGAATCTCAATGGACGTTAAGCCAGCACACCCTTTGAATGTTGCACCTTCAATTTCAGCTAAGTTGCGTGGAAGTTTAACCGAGGTCAGGGCGGAACAACCGGAAAAAGCTCCTTTATCCCAGCCATATTTTTCACCGGCAATTTCTGTAATGCTATCGGGAAGTTCAACAGATGTCAGTCCTGTACAACCATAGAATGCGCATTTTCCAATCTTAGTCACACTGTGCGGAATACTAATTGACTTTAGCCCTATGCAACCCATAAATGTGGCGTCAGCTATTTCAGTGACACTGTCTGGAATACAGACAGAAACCAGGGAAGAACAATGTTCGAAAGCATTTTTTTCGATTTTGACCACACTCTCGGGTATATGTATGGCAGTCAACTTCTTGCAACCATAGAATGCACTGCCATAGATTTCCTTGACACCTTCAGGAATTTCAACAGACGTCAATGCAGTGCAATCTTCGAACGCAAAATGCCCGATTACAGTAACGCCTTTCGGAATTTTAATAAAATTAAGACTCTTGTAATGGCAGAATAAACGACATCCGATTTCTGTAACTCCGTCAGGGATTTCTATGGAGGTGAGACTGGTACAATTTTCAAAAGCTCCCAGTCCGATATGCATCTCGTTAACGTTGGATGGAATTTCCACTTCAACTAAAGCCGTACACCCCTTAAAGGCATACCGCCCGATACTGGTAACGCCGCCATGAATCTTGATGGATGTCAACTCATCGCACCCTTCAAATTCGAAATCTCCTATTTCATTTACACATTCAGGAATGACACATCTTCCTTCTTTATCAATAAACTCTCTCAGTTCCATTGTCTTGAAATATTTATCCACAATACCATTTGAGCTGCACTTGCACGGCTCAGCAACTCCGACTAACTGATCTGTTTCCAGTCCAGACGATATATACTGAGCGAAGGCATAAATATTTCAGACAACCTCGAAAAAAATCAGGCGAAATGCTTTCGCACCACGAATACGAATAGGTATGGTAATACTACAACAGTGGCGTCATATACAGAGGCAGGTACACGACCCCGCCTTCCTGCTTCAAATCTTTTGAATGAAGCACGTATGGTGTCGACAGGCTCTCGCCATATTTCCCGATACACTTCGTCAAGGAGCTGAGTCCGCTTCCATTCCAGAAGCCGCCCGTATATTTTACGCTTTAGCATAATTCACCTTTTTGAGATTATTGCAAAAGAAAACCTATCAGATTCCAAAAGCCAAACTAAACCATTCCGACCAGCTACGACTTCCACTTAATCAATTGCGTCTTTGGCGGATAAAGGCCTATAGGCTAAATATCAGTTCGCCTACAGTTCTAAAATGGCTAAAAATGAACTCATTTTTTTTTGGGGGGGATAAAAAATCATACATTGCGATTCAAATATTGTCAGATTTCTTAAAGTCCGGCCACTATAAACAATCTTCATAAAAGAACACGTAAACTATGATTACACACCTCACTTGGAGTGAATTTTTGAATAAATATCTTGATGACGCTGAAAAAATTGTCTCGATTCAACTCGGAAGAATCAAAAAAACAAGTCCTTATTGGAACAGCCGAATAGACGAAGCCTCAATTCGACAAGATGTGATAATTACTGCAATGCAGAAGGTTTTTAAGAGCTATGATCCAAGCAAAGAAAACGAACTGATTCCGGAAATGAATCCCAACAATGACCGGAAATTGAGAAATCTCATATTCACTGTCATACATAACGAGATAAGTGATATCGTAAAGAAGGAATATGAATACATTAAGCAATTCAAGGAGCTCAGCATAGAAGAAGAATCCAGTTTCTCCATCGGAGAAACAATAGCAGCTATACCTGATTACAGTATGGAACAACTCAAAAGCAAACTTCGTTCTGCAATCAGAAAACTGGAGCCAATGGATCAGGCGATACTTGGATTTTATCTCAACGACAAGAAATCATATATAGAGAAGTCGGTTGATATGTTCAATATCGAACCAAATCTGGTCAGTGTTCATAAAACCAGGGCATTGAAGAAAATACCGGAACTTATGGGAGTTACTTCACGCGAATATTTCGATATGTATGAAACCAGCCATAGTTCAGGAACCACGTTCGGATTTATTATGGTACGAACCGCCGAACCTGAGCAATATAACTTTGTATATCCTGATTTTAATCTGAACGATACCGTTAGCAAGCTTGCTGAAATTATCTATTCCGCAAAAAGAGCGAGCAAATAAAAAACACACATATATGGCAAATATAAGAGATGTACTTGGGAAAATTGAAATTCCCTGCAACGGAATATTTACTATTCCTGATACGGTAACAGAGATTGAGAATTGCGCCTTTAAAGATTGTAATAATTTATTGGTCATACAGATTCCGGACAGCATCACTACTATCGGTAGTCGTATCTTTGATGGATGCTGCAACTTAAAAGAAATCACTATTCCGGCAAAAGTTGATACTATTAAACACGATGCCTTTCTTGGATGGTTCCCAAAGAGAATCAATGTTGACCCGAGGAACAAGTTTTTTTACGCAAAGAATAATTGCCTTATTACAAACTGTGATTATTACGATAAGGATGAGAGCAAAAAAGAAGTGGGGAAGGACAAATATCTCCTTCGCGGATGTAGGGGGATTTCAACAATACCTGAAGGCGTTACTCATATTTGTTCTTTTGCCCTATCTGGATTAAACTTCAAGACTATCAGCATTCCGGATTCCGTCGTAATGATACACATGGGGGCCTTTGAAGATTGCAAATCTTTGACATCCCTTACTCTGCCGAATAGTGTTGAATACATCGATTCTTTCGCATTCTCTGGCTGTACTTCGCTTAAGCAAATTAACATTCCGACAAAGATTAAAGAACTCGATAGAGGTTTATTCGAAGGATGTATTTCGCTCTCCGAAATTCACATTCCGGACAATGTTCTAGTTAATGATGACACTTTCAAAGGATGTAAGAACCTCAGGAAGGTTCATATCCCGAATTTCCGTGAGCCTGAGTTTGTCGGCCAGGACGATATCGCAGAGATTTTTAAAGACTGCAATCTTGACGAAATCACTATCAGTCCGTTAAATAAAGATTTCAAAATGGTAAATGATTGTGTTCTTGACAAGACTGGAAAAAAACTTATTCTTGGCTGCAATAACTCTATAATTCCGCATTCTGTCGAAGAAATTGGAGATCTGGCATTCTCTGGATGCACTAAACTTACCAAGCTTACAATTCCTGGCAATGTTAAGAGTATCGGATGGAAAGCATTCTATGGGTGCACCTCTCTGAAAAGTATCAATCTTCCGGACTCTTTAGAGGAGATTAAAAAGGAGGCATTTGGCAATTGCTATAATCTGAAAGCTATCTCGGTAACGGCACTATTCGATAAGAGTAAAATAGATTATGACAACGTCTACTCATTCCGAGGCGCTCCGGCTGCAAAGTCGATAGGATTATGGAGCGGGTTTGATCCCGAAGTTTATTTTAACAAGTTATTTGATGAAATTGAGAATGAGGAAGCCGCTTCAAGCTCAAAACCGAAATAACCAAGAAAGCCTTTTCTGAAGCACATATATCCAAACGAAAGCAAAGGAGAGTATCTCTTTCGGAAAATTTCTATTTGCTGACGAAAGAAAACCTTTCTTCCGCAGTATATATGAATAGAAAATTGAAAACGTATTGCAATGTATATTTCGAAGACAAGATTCATCAACTGGACAAGATGTCCGATGTATTTCCCGATGGAACTGAAGTATAACCCTTCTGCCAAAAATGACATCGATGAAGAGCGCGAACGCCGCGAAGAGATTCTGAGCGAACTCCGCGCCGGGATGGCTTCAGAAGATGAAGGACGTGAAGATGATGATGAGGAGGAGACCTTCAGAGCCGAGCCGAGCGAAGAGCTCGAGGCTCTGCTCCCATACTACAACCAGGTGGAGGAAGAGGCCCTGAAGATCGCTAAAAGGTATTTCCGCGGCACCTTTGTCGCCGACTCGAAGGACGTGCACGGTCAGAAACTCTTCGAGTACGTACAAAACGGCCATACCTATCGTTGCTATGTGGACATCTACAATGAGAACGAGGACGAAATAAACGTCATAGAAGTCAAGGCGACCACCAACAGCAAGTTAAGGATGAAACCTGACAAGGAAGGGAAGATGGACGGATTCGGATATTCCGAAAAGCGCGGCGGAGAAAAGTTTCCTATGCTTGTCAAGTCAGGCAATATCTGGAAGCTTGCGGAGGATAGCACTCTGAGTGGCGATGCCAAGAAAAAATACGATGACAAGAAAGCTCTTCTTCTCAACCGTTACCGCGACGAAGGGAAATACCCTCACGACATCGCTTTCCAGAAATTCGTGATCGACCACGCGCTGAAGGCGACCGGGGACAATCGCCCAGTGCATTACTACCTCGCCGTTCTCAACAGCGAGTACGTCTATGACGGCGCTCGGGACGCCTCCGATCACGCGGAATACAATATCGTTGATGGACAGGAACTTATCACCTTCTATGATATGGACAAGATTGCCGAGGAATACCAAAGAACTGTCAAGAATGAGATTGCCGCCCTCGAGAGCTATATCTCGACACCTCACGATACCAAAAAGATTGTCCCTGTCGGAGAATGGTGTGCCTGGAAGAAAAATACGGAATGTATCTTTTACAAGCACTGCTTTGAGAAACTCCGTAAAGTCCCTGAATACAACAAGGCGAACAATTATATCTCTTTCCGCGGTTTCAAAGCCGGTAACATCAAGGACAAATATCAGCTCGTCAACAAAGGGAAATGGAAGTTCGATGATGTGCCCGCGGACTGGCTTGAGAAAGAAAATCACAAAATCCAGCGCGACTGCTACGAAAGCGGTGACGAATACATCGACAAGGACAAGATGCAGTTCTGGCTTGACCAGATTGAGTACCCGATTTATCATTTCGATTTCGAGTCCTTCCCTTGCCCTCTGCCCCGTTTCAAAGGAGAAGTCCCTTATCGTCAGTCCGTATTCGAGTTCTCGCTGCACACCGAAAGGCTGCCGGGAGTGTGCGACAAGCAGAAAGACAATTTCATCTTCCTTAACAGTGACTCTGATGACGACGAGCGCAGGAATCTCGCCAAAGCCATCGTCGACCACTTCGAGTTCAATGAAGACGGGACCCTCCGCGGTACGATGCTCGCCCAGAACACAAATTTCGAGAGAGGACGCCTGGAAGAGCTGGCCGCGACTTACCCAGAATACAAAGACAGTCTGCTTGCCATCCGCGACAAGTCTGCAGACCTCATCCACCTTCTGAAGACTCAGGAGGAGTTCTACAAGGCGGCATTCCCGAAAAGAGCCAAAACCATAAACTACTACAATAAGGATCTCAGCGGCAGCTATTCCATCAAGAAGACGCTTCCAGTCCTCGTGCCGTCCCTCACCTACAAGGGGATGAATGTAGGAAACGGAGTGCAGGCATATATCGCCTACATCAATTACGACTCCCACTCCCCGACATTCGGCACTTTGAGAACCAAAGCCGAACGGCGTAATGCACTGTCCCTCTACTGCCAGCAGGACACCTGGGCTATGGTGGAGATACTGAGGGCAGTAAGGAAAAAAATTTAACCGGAAGAATATGACTATTAAAGAATTTAACGGAAAGCTGATTACCTATGGTACCATTAAAAGAGGACGGAAGTTTGGATATTGAACGAATTGAAAAATTACCGCCTGAGGAACATATGAAACAGGTAGGGGCATTTTCACGAGAGCAATTTGAAGAATATGTCTCTACTCTATCTCTTGATGAATCAAGGGAATATCCGAGAACGGCGATAGTTAATCGCTCATTAAAAGATGTATTAGCAAGTGGTGGTGCTTTAGCAACTGAATTCATGAAAAAAATGCACAAGAAGTATATAAAATGACACAGAGCAACAAATCATTGAAAAAGATTGTATTCCTGACTGGCGCAGGGGTTAGTGTAGATAGCGGTGTCAGCACATTCAGGGATAATAACGGGCTGTGGAAAAATCACGACGTTATGGAGGTAGCTTCCATTCAAGGTTGGCGAAGCAAACCAGAAGTTGTACTCGATTTCTATAACGAGCGTCGCGCACAATTGGGGCATATTGAAGCAAATGCAGCACACTTTGCAATAGCCGGACTGGAAAATGATTATAACATCACGGTGCTTACTCAAAACGTTGACAATCTGCACGAAAAGGCTGGCAGCAGCAAAGTCATACATCTTCATGGCGAGCTGACTAAGATACGTCCGGAGGATTCCTGTACCGAAAAAGACAAATACGATGAATCCAAAGTCCTGGAAATCGGATATTCTCCTATCAATATAGGTGATGTGGATAAACGCGGTGTTCAATATCGGCCTCATATCGTATTCTTCGGAGAACCCGTATCTAAGATAGGCAAGGCAATATCAGAACTTACCGAGGCAGATTATATGGTGATAGTCGGGACTTCTCTTGCTGTACAGCCTGTTGCGAGTTTGTGGCAGTTCACCCCAGTCGGATGCCCAGTGATTGTAATTGATCCTAATAAGACCCCTATAGACGGTGAAGAAGAGGTTATTAACATCAGGGAGAAAGCAACTGCAGGAGTCGCCAAAGCTATAGAAATGATAAAATATATGGAGAACGACTAGTGCGCTTTCAACTCGTAATGTTCTCCTCAATTTCTTTCTCGACACGTTCTAGACAGAATTCCAGTTTTTTTCGAACATTATCCGGGACTTTCATTTTCGCCGGAAAAACCCATTTTACGTACGGATGAGAATGTGCACACATATACCGACAACTATACTTCCCGAAGAACAAAAATCCCCGTCATCCGAGAAAAATGGCGGGGATTTCCGTATGATAAAATATATCGAAAACTAATGAGGTTTTACGAACACAAACTCACAAAATCTGTTTGTAAATCTGTTTGTAAAACCTCTAAATCATTGATATGTAATCAATATCGTGGAGATGGGCGGACTATAGTCTTATTTTAACCAAATTCAACACAGTATATATTCATCTGATTACCACTACTATACGATTTATAATAGTTCAGTAAGATTTATTTGTATCTTAATGATATTGTGTTTAACTTTGTGTTTGAGGGAAGTCCAACACAAACACAAGGGCTGCCGACCACACGATAAGAACAGATAAAACGACTGAGCTATGCCGGTAAGATTTTACCTTTACCCCGTGCCGAACAAGAAGAACGAGTTTCCGATAAGGGTCTCTGTCTCGATAGGCCGCCAGCGATATATGACTGGCATCGGGTTCAATTGTACGAAAGAAGCCTGGGAGAACGGCCGGGTCAAGCCGCGCTACGCCAACTCCAGCGGGGTTACATCGACCAGAATAAACACCCTGATCTCTAAGATTCAGGCCTACTTCTATGACTACGAAGGCAAGATTGACGGGCAGCCCACGTTGAACGAACTTCGCGAACAATACGAAATTGCTTCAGGCAAGAAAGAGCAGGAGATCATAGCCTCCGCACCAGCCGACACCCTTTTCACGCACTTCGACCAGTTCGTCCGTGAGGAAAGCGTCGCCAACCAGTGGGCCTACGCCACCCTCCAGTGCTGGAAGACCTTCCGCCACCACCTTGAGACATTCAACCGCCACATACGCTACGAGGACTTCGACGAGGAGGGTATAAACAAGTTCGTCCGTTTCCTCCGTGTCCGGCAGAACCTTGAGGAAAAGACCGTCCAGAAGCAGTTCAACAACCTCAAATGGTTCCTGAACTGGACCATCCGCAAAGGCTACTGCAAGCAGGAGCAGATAAACAGATACCGTCCGAAATTCAAGATCCTCGAAAAGCCGGTCATATTCCTCACCAAGGAGGAACTCCTCAGGCTATACAACTACCAAGTCCCGGCCAACGGAACAAAGGTCAAGCTCACCGATATGAACGGCCTCGAATACGAGAAGACCGTCCAGGAAGCCGGTGCCCTCGTCAAAACCCGCGACCTCTTCTGCTTCTGCGCCTTCACCTCGCTCCGTTATTCCGATATGGCCAAGGTCAAACGAAGCGACATCGTGGGCGACTGCCTCTACATCACTACGCAGAAGACCAACGATCGACTCCCGATAGACCTCAACAGTTTTGCCAAGGCCATTCTCGACAAATACGATGAGGGGAAATATCCCCACGGCCTCGCCCTGCCGGTCATCACCAACCAGAAGATGAACCACTACCTCAAAGACCTCTGCGAGCTCTGCGGCTTCAACACCCCGATAACGAAAGTCTTCTTCCGCGCCGGCCAGAAAG
>CAVKAQ010000008.1:0-55802 GCA_963654225.1 Butyricicoccaceae bacterium
CATATAGGCAGAATCTAAATATCTTAGCAGCCATAAAATAATAATTATTGGTTTAGTTTGTTCAGGTGGTATCACAAAGTCTGTCGAATCAATGTGGAGAACTGCTCTGACGATAGGATAGAGAAGAATGCCATCTAATTATGTCGCTTCAAATATATACACTTCTTATTTCATTTCAAAACATTCAGGCTGTTTTTTCAATCTCAATTACAGCAGGTTAACGGCTGAATACTTTTTCCCTCTAAGGTGTCAACCATTCTCAGGGAAGGTCAAGGGAAGACCACTTTTCGCTTTCCCAAAAGCTAATTCGAGCGCAAATTTCACTTTTGCAAAAGCGAAATTTGTATATATTTTTGCTTTTCCAAAAGCGAATTGATACTTTTGCACGAAAAGGACGCAAATAAAAAAAGTCATATGAACGCGAATGAACTTCAACCGTTACTCACTGTTTATCATAGGAAGTTGGCGGAAACTAAACTGGATTTCAAAAGATATCTGCACAAACATATCAATTGGGATGTACGGATGATCGGAATAAAAGGAGAAAAGGGCGTCGGGAAAACGACCCTGATTCTTCAGCATATCCTTGAAACATTTGACAATCCGGACGATGCACTCTATGTGTCAATGGACAATATGTGGTTCAGCACGCATTCTATCTTTGAACTTGTCGATTACCTCTATTCAATCGGGATATATCATCTCTTTCTGGACGAGATTCACAAATATCCAGACTGGATGGCCGTACTCAAGAATCTTTACGACAATTATCCGAAGCTCAATATAGTTTACACAGGCTCGTCTATGTTGAGAATAGACAACTCAAAGGCAGATTTATCGAGGAGACAGACAATGTACAGGCTACACAACATGTCGTTCCGGGAATATCTTGAATATGAAAAGATTGCGTCATTCGAGCCTTATTCTCTGGAAGAGTTGCTTGACAGACACGTGAAGATTGCGATGGGGATTTCCTCCAAAATCAAGCCTTTGAAGTTCTTTTCAAACTATCTGACATTCGGAATGTATCCGTATTATAAAGAATCGGGAGCGGATTTTCCGCTCAGGCTTGCAGAAGCGGTAGCTCAGACTCTCGAAAGTGACCTGCCTGCAGTAGAAGACGTAACTTTCGAAACTATACAAAAGTCGAAGAAACTGCTGATGATTATTGCGGAAAGCATACCGTTTATTCCGAATATCAGCAAGCTCTGCCAAGCACTGGGGACAACGAGAGATTCCTGTCTAAAAATGCTCTATGCACTTGACAGGGCCGGGATATTGCATTTATTGACGGCTGAATTGAAAAGTTACAAGAAACTGGTCAATCCTGACAAGATTTTCGTAGGCAACAGCAATATAATGAATGCCTTGGGAAATTACTGTGATATCGGAACAATCCGCGAGACGTTTTTTGCAAACCAAGTCGGTGCTTTGCATCCACTGCAATATCCGAAAAAAGGAGATTTCTTCGCCTGCGAAAAATACCCTTTCGAAATCGGCGGAGCAAGCAAGACATTCGAGCAAATCAAAGACGAGCCGAACAGTTACCTCGCAGTTGATGACACGGAAATTGGCTCCGGTGCTCGGATACCACTCTGGCTTTTTGGATTTCTATACTGAAAATGAAAGTAAAGGTAATGTCTCCCTTTATTTCCATAAAAAGCACCCAACAACTTCGGACTTGTGTCAAATTTAACACTTTTCCGAACTTGTTAGGTGCGAAGGTAGTCTATATTCCTAAATGCGCCAAACTTCTGCAGAAAACGCAGGGCAAAAGGTATTCTAGATTATGCCCTGGGCAAGCATCGCCTCGGCGACTTTCATAAAGCCGGCGACATTGGCGCCCTTAACATAATTTATGTAGCCGTCAGGCTGGGTTCCATACTTGACGCAGGAAGCGTGGATGGCATCCATAATACCGTGCAGTTTAGCATCAACCTCTTTTGCTGTCCAACTTATGTGCATAGCATTCTGAGTCATTTCAAGACCGGATGTAGCCACACCGCCGGCATTTACTGCCTTTCCTGGCGCAAACAGAATTTTCGCTTTCTGGAAAGCTTCGATGGCTCCCGGTTGGCATCCCATATTGGATACTTCGATGCAGCACCAAGTTCCGTTGGCGATAAGCTCCTCAGCATCTTCCTTTGACATTTCATTCTGGAATGCGCAAGTCATTGCTATATCGCATTTTATACTCCAGGATTTCTTACCCGGGATAAACGTAGCATCCGGGAACTTCTGGGCGAACGGAGCCACAACGTCATTGTTAGTCGCGCGCAACTCAAGCATATAATCAAGCTTCTCCTGAGTCATTCCTTCCGGATTGTAAATCACACCGTCCGGGCCAGAAATAGCCACAACCTTGGCACCAAGTTCTGTAGCCTTGACACAAGCTCCCCACGACACATTTCCGAAGCCAGAAACAGCCACTGTCTTGCCCTTGATATCAAGATCTGCCTGATGGTGATGAAGCATATGCTCAAGGAAATATACGGCACCGAAACCGGTTGCTTCCGGACGTATCAAAGAACCTCCGAACGGAATGCCTTTACCCGTCAAGACTCCATTATGCTCGCGGGTAAGCTTCTTGTACATACCCTCCAAGTAGCCTATTTCACGTCCGCCCACACCGATGTCACCGGCTGGGACATCCATATCAGGACCGATATTTCTCCAGAGCTCAAGCATAAAGGCCTGGCAGAAACGCATTATCTCCGCATCTGACTTGCCTTTAGGATTGAAATCCGAACCTCCCTTTGCGCCGCCCATAGGCAATGTGGTCAGAGAGTTCTTGAATGTCTGTTCGAAGCCCAAGAACTTCAGAATGGACAGATTCACGGACGGATGGAAACGCAAGCCACCTTTGTATGGACCTATAGCATTGTTGAACTGAACCCTGTAACCGGTATTCGTCTGAACTTCACCGTTGTCATCAACCCAGGTAACACGGAAAGTAAGGATTCTGTCCGGCTCGACGAGTCTTTCAATAATCTTGGCATCCTCAAACTCCGGATGTCTGTTATAAACATCTTCTATAGACTCAAGCACTTCACGTACAGCCTGGAGATATTCTTTCTCAGCAGGGTACTTGGCCTGAAGTTTGGCCATTATTTCTTCTGTTCTCATCGTATTATTAATTGAGGTTTATCTAATTATCATTCATTGTGTTTCACGCTTTCACCTCCCAAGTGGAGCCACTGTGCAGGAGCTCATCCATAGAGTGGATTTTCGCATTCGCCTTCACGGAGTCAACCTGCTTCTGAACTTCATTCTCATAAGTAATGTCAGCCACATCTCTGATCACACCGAGCGCGACAGGAAAGTCAGGGCCTTTCATATCAGCCAGCATAGTCTGGAGTCCGAGATTGTCCGAGGACGGGTCGTGAACCAATATATCGTCCAGCGTAACGCCGTCTTCGCCAAGTTTCACCACCTTGAGTTTCATATCTGAAAGCACCAGACCTTTGTCATTATTCTTGCCGAAAAGCATTCTCTCGCCTTTGCGCAGAACAATAGTCCTGTCAGCCTTCATCTCGCGGTCCGAAAGCTCGGCGTGAGACCCGTTGTTGAATATCACGCAATTGGTCAGAAATTCCATCACCGATGTGCCGGAATGCCTTGACGCGGCAAGCATAATCTCCTGATTCAATGCGAGTTCAGTATCCATGCTGCGGGCAAAGAACGTACCCTTTGCACCCAAGACCAAACTGCCGGGATTGAACGGATGCTCGACCGTACCGTAAGGTGAAGTCTTGGTTACCGCACCCAGTTTGGAAGTAGGAGAATACTGTCCTTTGGTCATACCGTAAATGCGGTTGTTGAACAGCATTATATTTATATCCACATTCCTTCTTATGGCGTGAATGAAATGATTGCCTCCGATTGCAAGGGCATCACCGTCACCGCTCGCCTGCCAGACGCACAATTCCGGATTGGCCACCTTTATGCCTGTCGCTATGGCCGTAGCGCGCCCGTGAATGCTGTGGAAGCCGTAAGTGTTCATATAATACGGAAGTCGGGATGAACAACCGATACCAGAAACGACTACAACTTTCTCTTTGTCAATTCCTTTCTCTTCACAGACTGTTGGAAGGACCTTCTGGAGAGACGCCAGCACGGAATAATCTCCGCATCCGGGGCACCATCTCACTTCCTGGTCGCTCTTGAAATCCTTGAAAGTATATTTTGCCATAATGATTATGCTTTTTCAGTTACACCGTCAACAATATCTCTTACAAGGAAAGTCTGTCCCTGTACCTTATTGCACTGCAAATATTCATACTGAGGCAGAACATTCCTCAGATAAGCGGCGAACTGGCCTGTATTCAATTCACAGACAATGATTTTCTTGAATCCGGAGAACACCTCCGCCGTATTTTTCGGAAGAGGGTCGATATAGTCGAAATGAACAAAGCTTAAATCCTTGCCGTCTGCTCTAAGTTCCTGCACTGCAGCAAGTATATGCCCATAAGTTCCGCCCCAGCCGACGAGAAGCACATCTCCTGATGTCGGACCGTCTATCTCAAGAAGCGGCAGGTCTTCCGCAACGCGTGCAACTTTCTCGGCACGCTCACGAACCATCATCTCGTGATTCTCAGGGTCATTTGACAGCACGCCGTCGTGATTCTTCTCAAGTCCGCCTACGCGATGCTCATATCCCTTCATACCTGGCACAGCCCAGTCTCTGGCAAGCGTGGAAGCATCTCTCTTGAAAGGCTTGAAATCGCCTTCCGCATCGTGGGCATATCTAGGATGAATCTCCGGAAAATCACTCATTGAAGGCACTCTCCACGGCTCTGAGCCATTACCTAGAAAACCTTCCGAGAGCAACATCACCGGCACCATATGTTCGAGCGCAACTTTAGCGGCACGGAACGCCATCTCGAAGCAATGGGCAGGAGAATGTGCGGCCATCACCACTATCGGGCTTTCGCCGTTTCTGCCGTACAATGCCTGATTCAAGTCAGCCTGCTCAGTCTTGGTAGGCATACCTGTACAAGGACCGCTTCTCTGGACATCTATCACGACCAGAGGCAGTTCAGTCATCACTGCCAGCCCCAAAGCCTCTGATTTAAGCGACAGGCCCGGGCCGGACGTTGTCGTGACAGCCAGATTTCCGGCAAATGCGGCACCGACTGCGGAACAGATTCCCGCGATTTCATCCTCGGTCTGCATCGTCTTGACGTTCAGGTTCTTATATACCGCAAGCTCTTCCAGAATTGCGGTCGCCGGAGTGATCGGATATGACCCGCAGAAAAGAGGCAGATGCGCTTTCTCCGCCGCAGCCATAAGGCCCCACGCCGCAGCCTGATTTCCGGTTATGTTCCGATATGTACCGGCCTCCAGTTTTGCAGGAGCGACTCGGTAGGTATTAGGCACAGCCTGAATGTTTGAGGCATAGTTATATCCGTCAAACACGACCTTCCTGTTCGGAGCGATCATTTCCGGATGTTTCTTGCGGAACTTGCTCTCTATATAGTCATATACATACTCGATAGGACGGTCATATATGAAGCACGCCATACCGAGCGTAAACATATTCTTGCATTTATGAACCGCAACGGCATCCAATCCGCTGTCTTTCAAGCTCTCTTCCGTCAATTTGGTGATTGGCGCGCACAGAATCGTGCGGTCTTCAATATGCAGTTCTTCAAACGGATTGCCTGTAAACCCTGCTTTCTTCAGCCCCACCTCATCAAACGCATCCTCATTGACAAGCACCATCGCTGTACGTTTGAGCCACTTGGCATTCGCCTTGAGCGCAGCCGGGTTCATTGCTACCAGCATATCGCAGAAGTCTCCGGGCGTTGACACCTTATGATTGCCTATATGCACCTGGAATCCGGACACGCCGGCTACAGTACCTTTAGGAGCACGTATTTCTGCTGGATAATCAGGAAAAGTTGAAAGTCCGTTGCCGTATATCGCCGACATATTCGCGAAAAGAGATCCGGTAAGTTGCATCCCGTCTCCGGAGTCGCCGGCGAACCTTATCACTACATCGTTAGTATCGATGACTTTATGTTGCATTTCTTTAAGAATTTAAAGAATACTTCTAATTTTTATGCGAATCTAATAATAAAAACGTTAAAAACCGCAACAAATAATAAGAAAAAACACAAAAAGAAGAGGATGACTGAATTTACGTTTTCATTCATCCTCTCTATGGTTTTCAGGCGGTCCGATTTATCTTCAAAGAAACAACTTCGAGAAACGTTTCCGCTGATTACTGCTGCTGCGCCTGAGCCTGGAGCTCCTGCTGGAGTGACTCCAATGTCCGGCCGTCCTTGATTCCAAGAGCCTTTCTTGCAGCAGGTGTAAGATCCACGCTCTGAGCCTCATCGATGTAAAGCATTGAGCTCTTCTCGAACACATAAATATATCCGCCGGCCTTGGCAAGTTTCTCGACAGCCTCGACAGCTTTCTGCTGGATCGGAGCCATCAGCTGATTCTGCTGCTGCTGAAGTTCCTGCTGAATAGACTGCTGGAACTCCTCGATACGGGACTGGATGTCCTGAAGCTCTTTCTCCTTGCTCTCGCGGATGGCCGGAGTCCAAGTAGAAACTTTCTGCTGATACTGGCTGTATTTTGTCTGGAACTCATCCTGCATACTCTTGAAAGTATCCTGAGCCTCCTGCTGAGATACTGCCAACTGAGCCCTTGCAGAGTCTGCTGCAGGCTGAAGCATAACAAGCTCGTTGAAATTGACGTGAGCGAACTTTAAAGTCTGAGCCGATGCTGACAATGTCAACATTGCTGCGGCTGCGATCAAAATAATCTTTTTCATATTAAATCTGTTTTTGTTTCTAATTTTAGAACTGCTGGCCTATGATGAAGTGGAACTGGCTCTTGCCGTTCGTCTTGTCATCAAATCCATATCCCCAGTCGATTCCGAGAAGACCGATTACAGGCAGATAAACTCTAACACCCACACCGGCAGACCTCTTAATCTGGAACGGATTGAAGTCGCGGATATCTGACCAACAGTTACCTCCTTCGAGGAATACCAATGCAAATATAGTAGACTGCGGCTGCATTACAATAGGGTAACGCAATTCTACAGTAAATTTATCATAAACGTTTCCGGCGTAAGAATATCCGTTTGAACTGTATGCGGTAGCCTTGTACGGAGTCAAAGAATAGTTCTCATAACCTCGGAGCGCGATAACTTCAGAACCGTAGGAGTTGTAGCCGGACATGCCGTCACCGCCGACCAGGAAGCCCTCGAACGGAGAATAGCCCCACTTTCTGTTGTAGTATCCCAAGTAACCGAACTGTGCGCGGGTCATCAGGACAAGGTCACCGACAAGCTTCGTGTACAATGAGCCTTTGAATGTCCATTTGTGATACTCAATCCATTTGTATCTGTCCTGTGAAGACCAGTTGTCATAGTTGATGTCTCTCCAACTGCTGACCTTGGTAGGATTGCCGTTTGCGTCAACAATTCCCTTGTCTTTCTTGCGGAACAATGAGAACGGAGGCGTGAGCTGCACCGAGAAGGACAGATCAGAACCCTGTCTAGGATAGATCTGCTGGTCAGTAGAATTTCTGGACAGTCCCAGCGTGTAGCTTATGTTGTGAGAAATACCGTCATCGAAGATGAAGTAGTTGGAATACCAGTTGGAAAGTTTATATGTCTGCCAGCTGATCTGGTTGTAAAGAACGAAATAGTTGTCAGGCCATTTCAAGCGGTTACCCAATCCGGCCGAGAATCCGTAAACCTCGAACTGCTTGTCGTTGTTGAGAATATTCCACATCAGGTAGGAGTTCGTCTGACGGCTGTAATATGCCGAGAGGCTCAATGATGTAGGCTTCTTGCCGAAAAGCCAAGGCTCCACGAAACTTGCGGACAATGATGAATAATATGTACCGCTGGTCTGGAAACGGAAAGACAGGTTCTGTGCATCTCCGAGAGGAACCGGTCTCCACGCGCTCTTGTCGAGCATTCGGCGTGTAGAGAAGTTGTTGAAGCTTACACCGACTGTGGCAACGAATGTCTTGCCACCCCAACCTCCGGAAAGTTCCAGCTGGCTGGAAGGCTTTTCAGTTACATTGTATATAATGTCCACAGTGCTGTTCAACTGGTCAGGCACAATGGAATATCCTTTTGACGGATCTGTAATAGCCTCAGGGTCAAACTGTCCCAAAGATGCGATCTCCCTTATGGACCTTTCGAAATCGCTCTGGCTGAACAGATAGCCCGGTCTGGTGAACACCTGACGACGGACGACTCTTTCGTTGGTGAGGTCATTGCCGTTGATGACGATATTGTTCAATGTCGCCTGTTTTCCTTCAGCGATACGCATCTCCACGTCCACGGAGTCGCCTACTACATTGAGTTCCACAGGCTGAACGTTGAAGAAAAGATAGCCGTTGTCACGGTAGAGTTTGGAGACATCCATATCTCCCTGCTTTCCGCCGCCCTGGAGTCGTTTCTGCAACGTAACCACGTCATACACATCACCTTCCTTAATCTGAAGGATATTGTTCAACATATCCGTGGAATACACTGAGTTTCCTGTCCACGTCACATTTCTGAAGTAATATTTCTTTCCCTGATCGAACGTGAAGTCAATGCCCAGACGTCCCGGCTTTACTGTATATATGGAATCTTTCAGAAGTCTGGCATCCCTATAACCGGCCTCATTGAAAGCGCTGATAAGGGATTTCTTGTCGTTCTGATATTCTTTTTCATTGAATTTCTTGCTGCTGAAGAAGTTGTATATCTTCGCCGACTTGGTCTTCTTCATTGACTTAGCAAGTTTGAAATCACTCACATTATCATTGCCGATGAAGTTGATTGTCTTGATGCGGATCTTCGGTCCTCTTTCAACTGCATAATTCACTCTGATCGCGTTGCGGATTATGGTATCCTTGAGCACCTGCGGCTCAACCTTCACATCGAGGAAGCCCTTGCCTTTGTAATATCTCTTGATGATATCGACAGACGTCTTGGCAACATAATCGGAAAATTCACCGCCTCGCTTGAAGTTCAGACGTTCCTGAAGGTCCTTCTTCTCACCGCTCTTGACACCGGAAAAAGTCCACCTTGACACACGCGGACGCTCCTGTATGGACAGGCGGAGAAATACTGTATCGCTGCCGGCGCTCAACGAATCGATATAGACTGCGACATCCTGGAAATATCTCTGCATCCACAACCTTTTCACGATTGAAGACATATCGTCACCTGGAATGGTGACTTCCATTCCTTTATGCAATCCGGACTGCTGTATAATCTGATTGTCTCCGAACGCACGGTTTCCTTCAACCTTCACACCTCCGACCACATACGTGCGGGGATTGTTGTAATCTATTTCTATCGATTCCTTCTTTTGCTGTGCGAAAGCCACGAAAGGCATCAGCATCAGCGCAGACAGGCAGAATATCCAACCTATGAACTTCATCCTTCAAAAAATATCTGACAAATATACGTATTTATTTCACTTTTCCATAACGGCGATTCCTTGAGGCATATTCTGCAAGCGCATCAAAGAAATCCTCACGACTGAACTCGGGCCACATTTTCTTTACGAAAACAAACTCGGAATAGGCTCCCTGCCACAAGAGATAGTTGCTTATCCTCTGCTCTCCGGAAGTCCTTATTATCACGTCGGGATCCGGAATGCCGTCAGTCACAAGATATCGGGAGAATTCCGACATATCGGAGAGGGAATCAAGCCCTTCCCCGTCCCGATGAGCTTCGGCGAATTTTTTGGCAGCCTGGAAGATATCCCATCTGCCGCTGTAGCTCACAAACAATATCAGGTCTATAGTCGTATTGTCCTTCGTCTTCTCTTCGAGCACTGATATGGCATCTCTCAGCGCCTCCGGAAGTCTGGAGATATTGCCCAGAACGTGAAATCTGACCCCGTTCTTCATAAGAGCCTCAACTTCTGCGGCAATCGAATCCATCATCAGTCGCATAAGGAAATCAACCTCAGACTTCGGCCGTCCCCAATTTTCCTCGGAAAAAGCATACAGAGACAGATACTTGACGCCTGCCTCGGCAGCGGCCTCGGTAACTGTGCGGACAGTCTCGACACCTTTCTTGTGACCGCAGACTCTCTCCAGGCCCTGTTCTTGAGCCCACCTGCCGTTACCGTCCATAATTATCGAGACGTGCGCAGGGATTTTGTCCAGTTTCGTCATTAATTGTCAATTATCGTTATTTCTGATATCTTCGCCCCAGAATAATTTACCCACAAGAGCTTTCACAAAGTTTGATTCGGGGAGGCGGACTCGCTTGAGCGAAAATTGTGCCATAGACACGGATATAGCCGTAGAGCTATCTATTTCAATGGTTCTGTTGTCCATAGTCAGAACTGCCGTGCGGTCTCTTGTGACTATTGATATTCCCACGTCAGTCGTTTCCGGAACGACTAAAGGTCTCACATTGAGGTTATGAGGCGCAATAGGAGCGACAATCAGGACTTTGGAGTCAGGATAGCAGATAGGTCCGCCCACACTCAACGAATAGGCCGTCGAACCGGAACTGGTAGCAACCAGCAATCCGTCAGCCCAATATGTAGGAAGAGCATAGCCGTCCAGAGAGACTTTTATGCCCATTACCGCCGCTCCGTTCCTGTGCACGGTAACCTCGTTCAGGGAATAAGGCCAGAAATCGTCAGGCAAGGAGTGCCCTTCCACGTCTGATTTGAGCATTGTTCTGTTCTCGATTTCATAATGTCCCGACAGCACGGCCGCAGGAACATCTTCCGGGCTGTTCTCCGACAGAAATCCGAGTCTTCCGAGATTCACCCCCAAGATCGGGATGCCGGAATCCGCGACACGCCGGGAAGCGGACAGGAAAGTCCCGTCACCGCCGATGCTGAGCACCATATCGGTATCGACACGAAGGTCCTCTTTTGAATGTATGTCGTACAACTGACAACCGCCGTCCGCAAGAGCCTTTTTCATAGTCTGCAGACGGACATTGTTTTCCAGTTCTGTATTCTTGATGTAAATACCTATCAGCATATTACCCTACCTCAAGCCACGAATGCCGTGATAAAAACGTTTCTTCAGAGTTTCAAAATTAGTATATTCTTTACAATATTTGCACAATAATATATATTTTTGTTCCCGTTAAGAATCCGTATGCGCTTCATTCGGAGAAATTCGCACGGATTCCCGGAGGTTGTTTGAACTATGACAAAACTCAGTGTAAACATAAACAAGATAGCCACTATACGCAACGCGCGCGGCGGCAATATGCCTGACGTGGAGAAAGCGGCAGTGGATTGCGTGAATTTCGGAGCGGAAGGCATCACTGTCCATCCGAGACCGGACGAAAGACATATAAGATACTCGGACGTAAGGGCGATCAAGCCTTTGCTGAGCGTGGAATTCAACATTGAGGGCAACCCGATTCCGAGTTTCGTTGACCTCGTGAACGAAGTAGTGCCGGCTCAGGTAACTCTTGTACCGGATGCCCACGATGCCATCACCTCAAACGCAGGATGGGATACGCTTAAGAACAGGGGCTTCCTCACGGAAATATGCAAAGAGTTCAAATCCAAAGGCATACGCACGTCCATCTTCATTGACCCGGTGCCGGAAATGGCAGAGGGCGCGGCAGCCTGCGGCGCGGACCGCGTAGAACTCTACACTGAAGCTTATGCGTCAGGCTATGCAAAAGGTAGGGAGAACGCCATACGCCCATATTTCAACACGGCGGAAGCCGCCAAGAAATGCGGCCTCGGAGTCAACGCAGGACACGATTTGAGCCTTGAGAATCTTGAATATTTCATAAAGAACATTCCGTGGACCGCAGAGGTCTCCATAGGGCACGCCATCATTTGTGATGCCCTGTATATGGGACTGGAAAATACCATACAGGCTTACCTCGAACAAATACGCAAGGCTAATTCTTGATTTTTTTAGTATCTTTGTAACGATTTGGCGTCAGATAAGCGTTCCAGACCGACCAAACAGATAATTTTAACAATAAATAAAATGAAAAACACCCCACTTATCCTCAGCGTCATAGCTCTTCTTGCTGTGGTCGCACTAGCAGCAGTTCAGTTCTCAGGCAAGAAATCAGGCTCAGGAGAAGCATCGAGTTCAAGTGTTCCTACTGCAGAGAAAGGCTCGATTGTTTATTTCAATCTTGACAAAGTACTCTCAGACTATGATATGGCAAATGACCTGCGTTCAGTAGTTGAATCAAAGGCTCAGGGCATCCAGGAAGAAGTCACCAGAAGAGGCAACAAGCTCCAGAATGAATTCAACTCATTCAACGAGAAACTCAACAAGGGACTTATCATCCGCTCAGTAGCTGAGGTTCAGGCTCAGAAGCTTGACAAGCAGAGAAACGACTTCAACGACTATGCAAATCAGAAGAATCAGGAAATCGCTGAGGAGCAGCAGGTTATGATGAACAATATCGGCGACGCCATCAAGCAGTTCGTTGACAAATATACTGCAGAGAAAGGTTATGCGATGGTCATCGCAACCCAGGGAGACATTCTTCCTTCACCTGTAGTCTCAGGCGACTGTTCTCTCGACGTTACCGAGGACATCATCAGCCGCCTCAACGACGAGTATGTGAAGAGCAAGTCAAAGAATGACGGAGCATCAAAGAGTGCTTCCGATAAGGACTAAAAATTTGAAAGTGTGAGGATTGCAGTTCTATCCTGCTTTTATCCTTTCAGAGGAGGAATTGCCCAGTTCAATGCAGCTTTGTTGTCGGAACTGGGCAAAACTGATATTGTCCGGGCCTTCAATTTCACCAGACAGTATCCGAATTTCCTTTTCCCCGGCAAGAGCCAGTATGTGACGCCTGATGACGAGGCCGTCCCGGTGGAAAGCATTCCCGTTCTGGATTCCGCAAATCCGTTCACTTGGATAACAGCCGCGCGGAAGATACGGGATTGGAAACCTGACGTATTGATCATACGCTACTGGATGTCATACTTCGCCCCGTCTTTGGGTTTCGTGGCCAGACATATAGGGAAGAATTGCAAGGTGATAGGCATTCTGGACAATGTCGTCCCTCACGAACAGAGATTCTTCGACTCCGCATTCACGAAATACTTTCTCGGAAGCTGCGACGGTTTCCTGACTATGTGCGATGCCGTAACGAAGGACCTGCTTGCACTCAAGCCAGATGCCAAGTATATGATGCGGCAGCATCCTCTCTATTCCCATTTCGGAGAAAAGCTGGACAGGAACGTTGCAGAACAGGCATTGGGGCTCAAGCCGGGAAAGAAAAACATTTTGTTTTTCGGGCTTATACGTAAATACAAGGGGCTAGACATTCTGCTGGAAGCATTTGACGGTCTGGATGACAGTTACCAGCTGATTATCGCAGGCGAGCCATACGGGTCTTTCGAGCCATATCAGAAGATTATCGATTCTATCGCCGGCAAGGATCGCATACACATATTCCCGAAATACATAAAGGATTCTGAGGTCAAGACATATTTCTCGGCTGCTGACCTTACTGTCCTGCCATACAGAAGTGCCACCCAGAGCGGCATAAGTTCGATATCGTACCATTTCGAAGTGCCGATGATCGTTACGGACGTAGGCGGCCTCAAGAGCACCATAGGAGACAGCGGGACAGGCATTGTCGCAGAAAAGCCCGACCCTAAGTGCATCAGAGAGGAGATTGTGAAATATTTCAGCGACCCGACGATACGGGAAATCTGCATAGACCGGATACGCACGGAGAAGAGAAGGCTATCGTGGTCGGCTTTCAGCGATTCGCTCAAACAATTTGTCAATTCAATTTAAGAAGCTAATGAGAACAAGAATTCTTTCCGCCATATTCTGCATTGTCTGCCTGAGCCTCAGCCAGTCAGTGCTCGCACAGGTGTATGAACAGACTCCGGTCACGGTTTCAAAAGAGAAGGTCAAGGGCAGTGACGGAAAGATTTATTATTCTCACGTCGTGCTTGAGAAGCAGACATTGTTCTCCATCGCAAAAGCGTATGGAGTTACGGTTGACGATATATGCAACGCAAATCCTGACTATGACCTGAAGAATGCGGGATTGAAGAAAAATTCCATACTTCTGATTCCTGTCAGCGGAAGCCAATCCGGCGAAAAGTCCGCCAGCGCACAAAAGACTGATGCACAGACCGTAGTGAATCCGCAGGACAAGCCGCAGGATAAAATTCAGGATACCTCAAAAGCGTCCGGCAAAAAGAGCGGCGAGAATGTCGTACACACTGCAAAATGGTATGAGGACATCGAGGACATAGCATTCAAATACAGCGTGCCGGTAGATGCCTTGATGAAATATAACGGACTGACCAGCAAGAAATTGAAGAACAGGCAGAAACTTCGCATCCCGTCAGCCGAGGAAGTCAGCAGAATCCAGGCTGAGTCGGGAGTGCAGACAGAGACTACTTCAAACACCGACACCCGCAATCAATCAATTTCTGAGAAGGAGACGTCAAAACACGAAGAAAACAGCAGGCACGAGAGCACGTACAGCGGTCACAAGACACTCGGTCATTCAAAAGTGAGCGCACTGCTGATGATGCCTTTCAACGCCAATGGAACGCCAAGCGAAAGCAGTATGGATTTCTACAGCGGAGCGCTTATGGCAGTCAAGAATCTGAGTGACGAGGGCATAAGCACCGAGCTCAGCGTATATGACGCAAACGGAAGTTCAGTGCCTGTAACAGGCGAACGATTGAGAGCCAGCGATTTCTGCATAGGACCGCTCAAGACGGAGGGGCTCACGAAAGTGTTGTCACTCGCGCCGGAGAGCACTTATGTAATCTCCCCTCTCGACCACAAGACAGCCTCATTGACATCAGGACACGACAATTTCATTCAGGCACCTACATCGCAGTCAACACAGTACAATGACCTTGTAAATTGGCTTAAAAACGAGAATACCGGTGCAGACAAAGTAATCATAATCAGCGAGAAAGGTGCGGCGGCAAACAGTTCCGTCTCTCTTATGAACAGCATCATAGAGGCCTCCGGAATACACTGCAGCAGGTATTCATACAATATTCTGGAGGGTCGCAATGCCGTGAACGTATTGTCGGGACTAATGACAAGCACCGGAACCAACAGAGTGATCATCAACTCCGAAAGTGAGGCGTTTGTCAATGATGCTGTCCGTAATCTCGGAATGCTGGTTTACAGAAAGTATAAAATATGCTTGTACAGCACTTCCAAGATAAGGAGTTTCGAAACTATCGATGTCGAGAATCTGCACGACCTCAACACACGCATATCCACGGCATATTACATCGACTACGACAATCCTGCGACAAGGAATTTCATTCTGTCTTACAGAGCATTGTACAATGCTGAGCCGTCCCAGTTCGCGTTTCAGGGATATGACCTGACATATTATCTCATAAAGACTAACGCGACATACGGAAGTTCCTGGATGGAGATGGCGTCGCACGAAAGCGCTAAGATGCTCCAGACCGACTTCAGATTCACCAAGACAGAAGACGGCGGCTACACCAACATCGGAGTCAGACGTATCGTGTATGGCCCGGATTATTCAATAAAAATCGTCAGAAAATAATAGCGACAGTGTCTTTCGCTCAGGAAAAATTCGCTCCAGACATCTGCCGCTTTTTTCGTTTATTTTGCTGGGAAATCTCTACTCCGATTTTTCACAGAGCTGTCTGCAGCGGTCAACTACTGCCTGACGGCCGGATTCAGGAACAGAAAGAAGAATATGCTTTCCTTCCGGGCTTGGAGTAAATGTAGCGAGACCGTTTTCATCTATCGTAGCCTTGCCGGGAGCACTTTCCTGGAAGTATTTGTCCCCCTCAACAGCAGAAAGAACGGCAGTCAAATCCCAGATAGGACGATTGTACGGCATCTGCAGATATGACTTATAGGCTTCTGCGACAGGATTTTTTCCCTCATAGCAGCCGAAGAACGCATCAAATCCGAACTGCAGCTCTCGTCAGAGTTAATTCAGCGCGAGTCCGTCCGCAGTTTGAAATAGCCTTTCCGCGTCCGGTACAGATTGCTGAACCACACTGGAAAAAAGTTGTAAAATATGGTTGAAAACCCTGGAAAAAAGTTGTAGTTTTGCATCGTAGATATTGGAAAAAAGTTGCAATGTTAAAAAGGAAAATTGACAGAGAATTTAAAAAATGGTTCTCCCAGGCGCATAAAAAGGCGCTTTTTGTAGAAGGCGCACGGCAAGTCGGAAAAACTACCACGATACGCCAATTCTGCAGGTCACATTATGACAATGTGATCGAAATCAACTTTGTCAAGACCTCCGTTGCAAAACAGGCCTTTGACGGGAATCTTGACGCGGACACTATAGTCAGAAACCTCTCCGCAATGGGATATGGACCTTTTATCGTTGGCAAAACCGTCATTTTCCTTGATGAAATACAGGACTGCCCGAATGCCAGAACTGCGGTCAAGTTTCTCGTGGAAGACGGACGGTTTGACTATATTGAATCCGGATCGCTTCTCGGAATAAACTACAAGGAAATCGACGGAATCAAAGGGGACATTGCCTCTCTTCCTGTAGGCTCGGAAGATATCCTCAGAATGTATCCTCTTGATTTTGAAGAGTTTCTGTGGGCTTCAGGAGTAAGTGAAGATGTTATCAGTGAAATGCGGGAAGCCTTCCGTCAGTCTCGTCCGGTATCCGAATTCATTCACAATCGAATGATGGAGCGTTTCCGTCAGTATCTGGTGGTTGGAGGATTGCCGGAAATCGTGGACACATTCATACATAACAGCGATTTTACTCTCACTGTTACTGCTCAGCGGAATCTGATTGCCGGTTATAGACGCGACATCACGAAGTATGCACAAAAAGACAAGGCCCTCGTCCGAGCGATTTTCGACTCCATTCCTTTTCAACTCGCAAAGCAAGACAAGCGCTTCACTCTTTCGGAACTTGAGAAAGGAGCATCGCATCGCAAATATGCCGACCCGACTCAGTGGCTTATCGATGCAGGGATGGCCTATTCTGCAATAAATGTGAATGCGTTTGATATGCCATTTTCAAACTGCGCCAATCCAAAACTGTTCAAACTTTATTCACTCGACCCGGGAGTCGTCTGCAATATGAGCCTCGCCGGGCGCCAGTATGAGGTAATGAATGGGGAAATTGACATTAACGAGGGCGCTCTCACGGAAAATTTCGTAGCAGCTGAATTCGCAAAAAGGGGATACCCTCTGTTCTATTACGACAAAAAGAGTAAACACGAACTGGATTTCCTCCTTCAGGACAAGGACGGGGCACACATAGTCGAGGTAAAATCCGGTGACAACTACAAATCACACGCATCACTCTCCTACGCGTTGGAAAACGAGCTCTCCCGAATTTCGCAGGCGACAGTCCTTTGCAAAGGTAATCTCCTCTGCGAGGACGGAATAAGATACCTCCCGCTCTATATGGCGATGTTCCTTTAGCCAAGTGAAAACTTCAGGACCTACAGGGCTAGACGTTCAGGAGGCGCTCAGCATTGGCGATGGCCTCTGGGGTGACTTCTGCGCCGCTGAGGAGTCTTGCGATTTCGAGGACTCTGTCCTTTCCGGAGATTTTCCGTATCGTGGTGATGGCTCTTTCGCCTTCAAAAGACTTGGCTACGATATAGTGTGCACTACCTTTCGCCGCAACCTGAGGCAGATGGGTAATGGCGAACACCTGCATATATTCCCCCATAGAACAGATCATTGCGCCCATCTTGTCCGCGACACTGCCGGATACTCCGGTGTCGATTTCATCGAAAATCATAGCCGGCATATTCGTGAATCTCGCCATCATAGCCTTCAGACACAACATGATACGGGACATTTCGCCGCCGGATGCGCACTTTGCGACATCAACCGGAGACTGACCGGTAGAGGAAAACAGGAATTGAATCTCATCTGCTCCAGACGGACCGTTCTCGGCCGGAGTAAGCACCACCTCAAAAACAGCCCTTTCGAGTTCAAGCGAACGGATTGAGCTGCAGATTGACTCGGAAAATGACTTCAGGACATTCTCCCTGGCCTTATGAAGTGACTTGCAGCATCCGTCCAATCCTTTCTCCGCCGCAGCCAACTGCTCCGTCAACTGTTGTTTTTTCTCATCAAGAGACAACGTATCCGACAATGCGGCCCCGAACTTCTCTCTGACCTCAACCAATTCGTCCAATGTCTGGCAGGAATACTTCTTCAGCAAACTGTAAAGCAGTGAAAGCCTGTCCTCGACTTCTGTCAACCTTTCGTTTGAAACATCTGTAGAAGACTCAAGTTCAGACACTTCCGACAGAATATCGTCAAGTTCCAGACGTGCCGACTCCACCCTTTCCGACAATTCGGATGCAGACGGAATATAGGATGCGACCTTGCCGAGCAACTTCACCGAATCTTTCAGCACAGAGTCCAGGGACATCCCACCCGCAGACTCGTCTGACATAGACGAGAACATATTCTCGACCTGATACAAGGACGACTTTATCTCCTCCGCGTTGGCGAGACGCTTTTGTTCAGACTCAAGGTCCTGCAGTTCGCCGGGAACAATTTTCGCGGAGTCAAGTTGTTCAAACTGAGCCTGATTATATTCCTGTTCCGCTTTCAGTTCCTTGATACGCAAGGTTATCGTCTCCAATTCATTTTTCAGAGAGTTCACTCTACGCCAGGACTCCGCACATTGCGCGAGCAATTTCTGATTGCCGGCATAATGGTCCAGCATAGACATCTGGAAGGTTCTGTCCCTCAACAGCATAGTCTCGTGCTGGGAATGAATGTCCACCAGCCTCGAAGCCAAAGTCGAGAGCACCTTTACAGATGCGGGACAATCATTGACAAACGAACGCGAACGCCCGCTTGCATTCAAGACTCTTCTGACAATCAGCACATTATCGTCAAAATCGATTCCATTCTCATCAAGGAACGACTTAACTGTGCCGTCATCTTCAATTGTAAATTCCGCTTCGACCACACAATTGTCTCCGGAACTGCCTATGACAGAAGCATCTGCCTTACCGCCTAAAACTAGAGACAGCGCGCCCAGAATTATGGATTTACCTGCGCCGGTCTGACCGGTAATAATGACAAGACCCGCCGGAAACTCAATATCCAGCGAGTCTATCAATACGTAATTCTTTATATGAAGAGCCTTTAACATTACAAGTCAAAAACTTCTTACTCCTCAGATTTTGAAACAGGAGCCGCTACCTCTGGCGCATCGTTGGCTTCGGTCTTCGCCGTCCTGTATGTCAATTCGTTATTCTGGAATTCAGCGACTGCCACAAGCACCGGCTTAGGCTGTCTTTCGTAATATTTTGAAATCTCAATCTGCTCACGGTTTTCAAAAACCTCGTCCATTGAATCGCGGTCGTTCTTGAAATCCTCAAGTTTCTTGTTCAATTCCTTCTTCTCCGCCAATGCAATCTGGTTAGCCCTTTTGTACAGAATCACCACTGACTCATAAATATTGCCTGTAGGAGCAGCCAAATCTTTCACATCCCTTGTAATGGTGTTCTGCGGTACGTTTTTCTTATCCATTTTAGTTATAATTTTATCCAAAGTGCTTACTCACATAAGCCGCTTCATAATCCCGGAAGGCCATTCTACGGCCTCTGATTATATATACATCCGCGTTTCTCGCAAAGTTTCAAAATTTTTCAATCCCGCTATTTTATTTTGCCGGATTTCTTTGTCTCCTTCTCGACTGCCTTGATTTCCTTGTCCTCGGCCTTGTTTATCTTGGCATTTTCTTTCTTTGAAACACTGTCATTGCCGGAGAACTGTCCAAGACTCCTCTGCGCCTTTGCGTACAGAGTCTTGAGCTCTTTCGTATAACGGGACTCCGGAATTTCACCGATGAAGTTCAGGTAGTCGTCCACGAACGTCAGATAGCGTTCCTTCTGCTTGGATGCGACGCTGAGCTGAGCATATTTATACGAAGACTTGGCTATGTAGTAGAGAATATCCTCCCTGTACATATTATCGGCATTGTCTTTAAGTATATTCTTGAATGCGACCCTGGCGGCCTTGTAGTCCTCCATATTGAAATAAAGACGGGCGCCCTCGAAAGCTTTTCTGTCCAACCTGCCGTTGAGGTCTTTCAACATAGCGTCGCACTCGTCCTTGTGCTCGTTATAGCCGTAATCCTTCCTATACTCGGCAATCGCAGATATGGCAAGCCTGGTAGGATTCTGATCAAGCTCATACCTGTATGTGGATTTGTACAGACAGTCGATTCTGAGGAATCTCGCCTCCTCTGCGAACGGGCTGCGCGGGAAATTGTTCACGAAACGTGAAAAGTTCGTCTCCGCAGTCACGAAATCCTTGAATTTATAGTTGCTCAAACCCCAATAGTACTGCACCGTGTCATCGCGCTCCGTGCCGTCAGTCAGCACCGCCATCGACTCGAACAGAGAAGCCGCTTTCTGATACTTTCCTTTGTTGTACAACTCGAATGCGGCCTTGTATTTTGCGTCCACATCATTGCTGGAGAGCAGTGTTTCAAACTGCGATTTGCAGGAGACTGCCGCAAGCATAGCGACTGCGCCCCAAATTAGTTTACCGGATAATTTCATTTTTCCTATTTATGTGAATTAAGGAATCTTTCCACATCAAGAGCGGCCCTGCAGCCGGAAGCCGCAGCTGTAATTGCCTGTCTGTACAACGGGTCCTGGACATCGCCGGCAGCGAAAACGCCTTCCACATCAGTCGCAGACGTCTTGCCGTCAGTCACTATGTAGCCGTTTTCATCTGTCTTGATCCAATCTTTGAACAGATCCGAATTCGGATGATGTCCGATGCCTAGAAAGAAACCGTCCACCTTGATATCAAAAACCTTACCATCTTTCTGAAGAAGTCGCGCCCCGGTCACTCCGTTTTCGTCACCGAGAACTTCCTGAGTGTTGCAATTCCACAGAATTTCAATGTTCTGCGTATTGAAGACTCGCTCCTGCATTGCCTTGGAAGCCCTGAAAACATCGCGCCTGACTATCATATAAACTTTGCGGCAAAGTCCCGCAAGGTATGTAGCTTCCTCACAAGCAGTATCGCCTCCGCCTACCACTGCCACATCTTTCTTTCTGTAGAAAAAGCCGTCACAGGTGGCACAAGCCGAAACTCCAAGTCCTTTGAACTTCTGCTCGGAAGGTAGGCCGAGATATTTCGCAGTGGCTCCGGTCGCAATCACGACGGTCTCCGCGCTCAACTCTCTGCCGGAATCATCCTTCAATCTGAATGGTCTTGAAGACAAATCGACTTCCGCAATTCTGCCGGCACGGATCTCAGCGCCGAAGCGCACAGCCTGGGCACGCATCGAATTCACAAGAGCATTCGCATCGACTCCGTTCTCAAATCCGGGATAATTCTCCACCATAGTGGTAGTCGTCAACTGACCGCCCGGCTCCATTCCCTCATAAAGCACGGTCTGGATTCCTGCGCGTCCGGCATATATTGCCGTAGTATAACCTGCAGGCCCCGAACCGATTATAAGACATTTTATATTTTCCATAATTCAATCAGCTAAATAATATTCCAGAAGCCACGTCGAACCGGATTCGGCTACCTCCTAAATCCATTTTAGGTGAACTTCCGACAAATTGCAAAGATAATGAAAAATTCGCCCGCTTCAGTTTTCAACATATAGAACGAGGATAACTTTTTTCAGAACGCAATGGAAGATGTTTCGAAATGTATTTATCTTTGCATAAACGTCCGACAATATAGACACGATAGAAAAACAACTTCTTAATGATACCCCAGGCACACAAAGCACCAAGTATTGAAGAATTCAAGAAACTGCTGAAGAAACATAATCTGAGAGCGACCAGGCAACGGCTCGCAGTTCACGATGCAATGCTTTCCATAGGCCACGCCTCTGCGGATATGGTCACCGCCGAAATCAAGAAAAACGGATCGGCAAATGTCACAGTAGCTTCTGTTTACAACATACTTTCCCAGTTGGCTCTGCTCGGAATATATCATCACAGAATGAGCGCGAACAACAAGATGTATTTCGACGTGAACACGTTCCGACACATCCATCTCTATGACTATGTGAACAATACATACAAGGACGTTATCGACGACGACATAATAAGCTACATAGATTCCACTCTCGGAAAGCGCAGATTCAGGGGTTACAAAGTGGAAAATGTGGATGTCCAGATAGTCTGCAGACCAAGCAGAAACAGAACCAAAATACTTAAGCCAGATGAAGAGATTATATAACTTCTTGACAATCACCGCATTCGTTGCGATTTCCGTCATTTCCTGTACAAAAGATGAACGCACCATAGGAAGCGACGGCACAATGGCGTTCGTTTCCGTTGACGATCAGCTCTATACGGATGCAGGCCTGACATATAATGTAATTTCCGCTCCGGCAGGTTTCAAAGCGGATTTCGGCAGCAGAATCTGGATCGAATGTGAGATTGAAGATTGTCTGGACGAAAACGACGGGCTCTTCAACGTGAAAATCACAAACTGGCAGACTCCTGTTTGCAACGCCACCGTGGACATCACCAAGGACACATTTGACGTTTCAAAGTTCAAGGACGCCATCTATGTCAATACCGCCTGGATTTCAGGAGGTTATCTCAATATGTATTGCACTTGGTTCGCGCATAAGGATTCAGGAGTCAATCAGGAGACACACCTGCTGTACTGCGGAACACAGAAGGACACGTTGAATTTTTCCGTCGTGCATAACTGCAACGGAGACGGATACCGCAAAGGCGCTGACACCTCCACCCTTCAATTCGTAAATAAAATGACCACATTTCCGATTCAGGATTTCATACCTGAGGGAAATGCAGTCATAAAATTATCTTGGCTCTGGCATCACCGCAACGATGACGGGAAATATACTCCCGACACCGAGGAGGTCTGCGCCACCTACTCTATTTCTCAGAAGTAGTTTCAGTCTCAGTTTCTGACTTGGCCTCAACTCCGTTCGCATCGGCTGAACCTTCAACGAACGCAACGATTTCACCTTTAGCCACTTTGCTGCCGTGCTTTCCTGTCACGGCCACTATTCTGCCGTCAACAGCAGGCACGATTTCCTCTATGCCATAATAAGTCTGCACATAGCCTACAGCCTTTCCGGCCTTGACTTCTGTGCCGGCTATCGGTGCTGACGAGTCATCATCCACATCAAGTTGCCACATCAGCTGACCTTTCGCAGGCACCTGAACAGGGACTGCGTGCGGATATTTCTTCGCATATTCTTCAACATCGAATGCAGGCATTTCGACAACCGGGCGAACTACATTTATAGGGGCACCGGCCTTTGCCTTGAGGTCTTTGAGCTCAGCGTTGAACCTATCCTTGGCCACACCGCTCTTGTAGTCACGATACTGCCTCTCGTGCATTGCAAATTCGAACAACTCTTCCTGGTCCTGTCCTTCATCCCAGCCTTCTTCTTTCATCATCTGCTGGAATTTAGGCAATTCGTTAGGATACATATCCTGTGGGTTTCCAGTATAGAATTCGAGATTCTTCGACTTGGCAAGTTCCACGATTTCCGGAGCAAGAGCGCCAGGGAGCTGACCCATCTTTCCGAGAATCATATTCCAGGTATCCTTGTCGATGGTTGTCCACCTAGGCTTGCCGTTGAGCACATTCATAAGGTTCATAAGTGAAGTGTTCTTCACATACTGGCTGAACGGAGTCACAAGTGGTGGATAACCGAGTCTCGGCCATACATACTGAACCTCATCGAACAGTTTGACCATCAATGTATCCAGGCTGATTTCAGGACGTCCGTGCGCACGTTCTGTAGCATTGATTGCGCTCTGGAAGCCTTTCAGGTCTGACATCATCGAGCCCATCATTCCTCCAGGAAGACCGCAGCCTACAAGGAGCGAGGTCATCAGGTAGTTGGAAGGATTGATCCAATATCCGAGGAAATCGTCTATGAATTTCTGGGTGAGACGGCGGACTTCCATATAGGCGTCCATATTGAGGTCCTTCACAAGGAATCCGTCGGCACGCATCATCTCCCTTATCGTGATGACATCAGGATGTATCTTACCCCAAGAAAGAGGCTCTACAGCAACATCCAGATAATCAGCGCCTGCACGTGCCACCTCCAGCATTGAGGCAGGAGAGAATCCAGGACCGGTGTGTCCGTGATACTGCACGATGAGGTGCGGATATTTTTTCTTGATGCAGGTTGTGAGTTCAGCGAGGAAGGTAGGTCTTCCGACACCGGCCATATCTTTAAGGCAAATCTCGTCGCAACCGTATTCCACAACCTTGTCAACGACACCCATATAGTACTCGACAGTGTGCACCGGCGAGTTAGTGATTGAAAGCGCCACCTGGGATATCATTCCGGCTTTCTTGGCATATTCCACTGAAAGTCTGAGGTTTCTGTGGTCATTAAGACCGCAGAAAGATCTTGCGATGTCAGTTCCCTGAGCCTTCTTGACTTTGAACATAAGTTCGCGGACATCTGCAGGAACCGGATTCATACGGAGAGCGTTAAGTCCCCTTTCGAGCATATGAGTCTGGATACCGACCTTGTGGAAAGGAGCAGTCCATCTGCGTACTGCCACGTTAGGGTTCTCGCCGAACAGAAGATTCACCTGTTCGAAAGCACCTCCGTTTGTCTCAACTCGGTCAAAGCATCCCATATCGATGATTGCGGGAGCCACTTCCTCAAGTTGATCGACCCTCGGCACATACTTGCCCGAGGACTGCCACATATCCCTGTAAACCAGAGAAAACTTTATTTCTCTTGCCATTTATATTTATATTATATGTTATAACTTCAGCAAATCGTGCAAATATAATGATTTTTGATATACTTGAGAGCGCCGGTCGCGATGCAAGATCAGGAATATTATGATTTTTGTTGTCGAAAAGCGTTCGCCCTCTTGCATTGTCAAAAATTATTGATAACTTTGCATTCCCAACACGGTGAGCGTAGTTCAGTTGGTAGAGCGCCAGATTGTGGTTCTGGTTGTCGTGGGTTCGAGTCCCACCGTTCACCCTCGAGAAGAACCCCGGCTGATTTTCAGCTGGGGTTTGTTCGTATTTACTCCTGGTCATTTCATGAGAGTCCACGCGCAAAGCGCTAATTTTGTGCTCAAAACGGCCGTTTTGTTTACAGAAGCACTTCACTGTCAGCACTTCGACTGAGCATTAAAGCGGTTGAAGATCGGAGCGAATTTTCTCTGAGCGGAGAACTCCATCGCTTTAATGCCACCAATGCGGCGGTCTCCCGTGGAGAGCCGATGACGCCCGTCTAGTGTATCATTGACTCCGGCGCGGGAGGGAGGCTTGCGAAATGAAAGCAATGGAAGCCAAAAACGAAAAACATTGCTATCTTTGCAGGGTCAAACGAAAGAAACAATGAATACCAACTACAACAAGGAACTCACCCCGGAACTGAGAGCAAAACTCACCAAAATAAAGCATATCGCGCTGGACATGGACGGCACGATATATATGGGAAGCAGACTTTTCCCCTTCACACCGGGATTCCTTGAAGATATGAGAGAGGCCGGAATCGGATACTCTTTCCTCACCAACAACCCCACCAAGTCCGTGGCGGACTACATCAAGAAACTTGACAATCTGGGAATTCGCGCAGACGAAAGCAATATGTACACAACATCCCTTGCCGCCATCGACTACATAAAGGAGCACTACCCCGATGCTAAAAGGCTGTTTATGCTGGGAACGCCGAGTATGGTCAGCCAGTTCGAGAAAGCAGGTTTCGAGGAATGCAGCGATGATCCCGAAGATGTTCCGGATGTCCTTGTCGTAGCATTCGACCCGACATTGACGTATTCAAGACTCTGCCGCGCATCCTGGTGGGCAAGCCAGGGAATCCCTTATGTGGCTACAAATCCCGACAGAGTATGCCCTACCGACCAGAAAACAATCTTGGTTGACTGCGGCTCGCTCCAGAAATGTATAGAGCACGCGACAGGCAGAAAACCGGATATCGTTCTTGGCAAACCTGACCCGACAATGCTGGAGGGCATAATGCACAGGCACCAAATCAAGCCTGAGGAAATCATTATGACGGGAGACAGAATCTATACTGACACGGCGATGGCTCACAATGCAGGAGCTGTCGGCGTTCTCGTCCTTTCCGGAGAAACCACAATCGAAACGGCGCTGAAGGTTGCCGAAGACGCCAAGACAAATCCCAATCCGGAGTTTTTCCCGCCTGACATCATCGTAAGGGACGTAAGAGAACTTGGAGACCTGATATTGGCGGCCCAGACAGGAAAGGAATTTTAGTTCGCGGCAGGGCAAACTTGCCGGAAAACATTTAAAAATCGTAAACATCAGCGGAGATTCTACCACCTTTGCTGATGTTTTTCGTTTATGATGACTACATTGCCGCCCGATACTGAACGTCATCTACCTGGAGACATTTTGCGCATCACAAATCAAGACAGCCAACTTGCGCCCGTAGGACAATGGTTACGAAACGCCAACAAAAAAACAACCTAATACTTAAAAATATGAAAATCAGCGAAATAAGCGAACACGAAAGGCCGAGGGAGAGACTGCTGGCAAAAGGGGCTGCATCTCTCGGAAACGCGGAACTGCTGGCCATCCTGCTGCGCACCGGCAGAAACGGATGCAATGTGCTGGAAATTGCACACGAAGCGCTCAGCCATTTTTCAAACTTGTCAGAAATAGCCAACTCCTCCATTGAGAAACTCGTGGAAATCCGTGGCATCGGGAGAGACAAGGCAGCAACCATCGCCGCCGCATTTGAACTGGGCAGAAGATTCGCAGAAGAAATAGCGACTGATGTACGTACGCCAATCACCAAACCACAACAGATATACGACCAGATGATACCTTTGCTCAAAGGTTTGGATCACGAAGAATGCTGGGTTGCATTCCTCAACCGCTCCAACTATGTCATATACAAGGAAAAAGTCTCATCAGGAGGACTGTCATATACCTCTATCGACCCGAATACGATCCTGCGCAAGGCGCTTGAAAAGAAAGCGTCCGGTCTTATTCTCATACATAACCACCCCTCGGGAAATCCATATCCGGGAGCGGCCGACATAAAAGAAACAAGCCGCCTGAAAAAGGCGGCCGAAGTATTCAGCATCTCGCTGATGGATCATATTGTAATATCCGACAACTGTTTCTACAGCTTTTCAGATGCAGCCGTCACGCACATCACCTGAACGTTACGCAAGCGTGCAGATAAGCGTGGCGGAAGTGCAGGATTCAACTTTGACAAGCACATAATCTCCGACGTTGAACGTCGTCTTGGCATCTGCAGGAACCGATTCCGAAGCAAGTGCAGCCGGGAACACGCACATCTTGTTGGTCGTGGTCCTTCCGCACAACTCTTTGTCGCTTCTGCGTGAAACGCCCTCGACAAGCACCTTGAACACTTTGCCGACATCGTTCTTGTTACTGATGAGGCTCAGTTCGTTCTGCAGTGCAATTATTTCGTTGAGCCTTCTCGTTTTCTCCGCAAGCGGAATGTCGTCAGGATAATTGCGCGCAGCCAAAGTCCCAGGACGTTCAGAATATTGGAACATATACGCGTAGTCATACCCTACCTTGCGCATTACATCCAACGTATCCTGATGATCCTGCTCGGTCTCTCCGCAGAAACCGGCTATAATGTCGGTAGTGATGGCGCAGTCAGGCATAGCCTGGCGTATTCTTGCAACTCTTTCCAGATACCACTCGCGGGTATAACGACGGCGCATTTTCTCGAGCATAGCATTGCTGCCGGACTGCACCGGAAGATGTATATGACGGCAGATGTTTTCATACTTTGCCATCGTATCTATAACTTTGTCGCTGATGTCTTTAGGATGAGAGGTCGAAAATCTCACGCGGAGCAGCGGACTGATTTCAGCCACTTGTGCGAGCAGGTCGGCGAAATCGACTTTTCCCTCAGGATTGTCCGGATTCTTCCACAGATACGAATCCACATTCTGCCCGAGCAGAGTCACCTCCTTATATCCTTTGGAAAAGACATCGCAGGCTTCTCTGACTATTGTATGAGGGTCACGGCTACGTTCAGCACCGCGTGTATATGGCACAACACAATATGAGCAGACATTGTTGCAGCCTCTCATTATTGATATGAACGCGGATACACCGTTCTTGTCGATACGCACCGGCTGTATATCCCCGTAAGTTTCCTCACGCGACAGTTCGACGTTGATTTGCGGTCTGCCGGGAGCAATCCTGGAAAGCAGCAAAGGCAAGGAACGATATGAGTCCGGTCCTGCGACAAAATCCACGCGACCGCTCTCCAACAGCTTATCTTTCAGCCTTTCAGCCATACATCCCACGATACCGGAGATAGCTCCGTCGCGCAGACGTTTCTGCCCGTAGAACTGATCGATACGGCCCCAGATACGCTGCTCGGCATTATCCCTGACAGAGCAGGTATTCGCCATCATCACGTCCGCCTCATCCATATTTTCCGTACGGTCATATCCGGCTTTCTTCAGGATTGAGAAAATAACCTCGGTGTCATTCACATTCATTTGACAGCCATAGGTTTCGATATATACTTTCTTATTCGCCATATTCAGATAAATTTCGCGGGTGATTGCCAAAACGTCAGCTCAGCACCCGCTTCAGCCTGCAAAGATATGACATTTATTAATTTTTCACTATTTTTGTATATTGTCCCGATGTTAAAAAGGACTGCCAGAAGATGAAACGAATCGCACTGATATTTTTTTCCGCAGTTGTCGCGCTGTGCCTTAGCGGCTGCGTCAACCCGCACGACATAAAGATTACTTCCGCGACAGTGGAAACAGTCACGCCGACCGGATTCCGCAGCGTTGACGGAGTGTTCAACATCGGCATTCACAACCCCAACTTCAAGTTCAAGGTTTGCGACATACACGGAACGGTATTCCATCAGGGCAGCCCGTTTGCCGATTTCTCAGCCGACGACATTGAAGTCGAAAGAAAATCCGACAAGAAATACGATGTAGCCGGCAGCGCCAAATTGAGCGACGGGGTATCCCTTCTCAGCGTGATCTCGCAGATAAAGAATCTTAAAGCGGAAGAGTATACCGTGGACGTTTATGCGACAGTCAAGGCTAAAGGACTGCAAAAAAGCATTGAAAAGAAGGGCATTCCGCTGACAAAGTTCACGAAAGCGTCCGCTAACAACTGATTTGATATGAAGCGAATAGCAACTATACTTTTATTCCTTGCGTTTTCTGCCGTCTGTATGGCTCAGAACAATACAGGAGCCCAGAATTACGAGACAAAGGATTCTCTGATTTTCCGCCAGGCGGCGTCCGTAGATTCCACACTGGTCGGGAAGTCCATATTCAATATCCTGAACGCGCATCAGTCGCAGGACGGAGACGTGAAGATTCACCAGTCGCAGGCGATAACCGACGCGATGAAGAAGTACATATCAACGAACGGTTCAAGAAAAATCACGGGCTACCGCGTACGTATCCTGTTCGACAACAGCCAGACCGCGAGAAACACTTCCGAGAACGTGATGAACGCATTCAAGGCCTCCCATCCGGGAGTGCCGGCGTACAGAAGCTATCAGAACCCGTTTTTCAAGGTGATGGTCGGTGATTTCAGAACAAAGTCCGAGGCGCTCGAATTTCTCCAGCAGATCAAGTCCACATATCCGTCAGCCATAGTGGTGAAGGAAAATATCAATTTCCCGGCCGTCGACAAGGCCCACAACTATGTGGTGGACACCGTCACAGTCATAAGAAAACTGCAATAGTTCAGCAATGAAGTCATTACTGAATGTAAAGGAAACGAGCAACTCAGATAAATGTAATCAAGTGCTGAAAAGATAAAATCAGGTATATGATCAAACAGGAATTAACACAGAAACTCACCCAGAAACTGTCTCCGCTGCAGATTCAGACCATAAAGCTCATAGAGCTTCCGGTCCAGGAACTGGAGCAGAGGATACGTAAGGAGCTGGAGGAGAACCCTGTCCTGGATGACAATGCGCCTGAGACAAAGGATGATGACAGAGACGAACAGCCGCGCGAGGTGTCACTGTCAGAAATCAAGGATGACGATTCCATACCTGAATACAGGCTTCACATCAACAACTACAGCAAGGATGAAAAGCCGCAGTACAACACATTTTCCGTAAAAGAGAGCTTCACCCAGAGCCTTATGGACCAGTTGGGTTTCAGGAATCTTAGCGAGCAACAGTACAATGTGGCGTCATTCATAATCGGGAGCCTCGATGATGACGGCTACTTACGCAGGGATATCGACAGCCTTGTGGACGACCTTGCTTTCAGAATGAACATAGAGACCACTCCCGAGGAGGTGTTGGATATGCTCCATATCATCCAGCAGTTCGACCCGCCGGGAATAGGTGCCAGAGACCTGAGAGAATGCCTCCTGATACAGCTCAAAGGATTGAAGCAGAGCCCTGAGGTGATAAATGCCGAACGTATTCTCACCGACTATTTCCAGGAGTTCTCCAACAAGCACTTCCAGAAGATAATGAGCAAACTCAATCTATCTCAGGAAGATATGAAGGCTGCTATGGGCAAGATAGTCAAGCTGAATCCTTCTCCTGGCGGTCAGATTGACGATTCCTACAACGATCAGGCGCAGCAGATTGTGCCGGATTTCGTTCTGGAACTTGAAGACGGCGAACTGAAGCTCACTATGCCGCGTTTTTCCATCCCGGAGATTCGCATCAACAAGAAATACGCTGAACTGCTGATAGATGCAGCCAATTCGTCCGAAAGGCAGAAAAAAGAAGCCGCAACGTTCGTGAAGCAGAAAATGGACTCCGCGAAATGGTTCGTGGAGGCGCTTAAGCAGAGGCACAACACGCTTCTGAGCACTATGCAGGCCATCGTTGATTACCAGCACGATTACTTCCTGGACGGGGACGAATCGCATCTGAAACCGATGGTACTCAAGGATATAGCCGCAAAGACAGGCTTCGACATCTCCACGATTTCAAGAGTCGTGAACAGCAAATACATAGAGACGCATTTCGGAATTTTCCCGCTCAAATATTTCTTCTCGGAAGGACTTGAGAACCAGCAGGGAGAGGAGGTTTCCACACGAGAGCTGAAGAAAGTGCTTCAGGAATGTGTGGACAAGGAGGACAAGCACAAGCCACTGACTGACGATGAGCTTGTAACCATAATGAACGGGAAAGGATACAAGGTCGCAAGGCGCACCATAGCCAAATACCGCGACCAGTTGGGAATACCTAAGGCCAGACTGAGGAAAGAACTTTGACAAGTCATACCGGCACACGCCTCATAAGCCAGGCATCCGGGTGGCAGACTGGAGAGTATATATAGGTATAAACTAATAACATAATGACAGACAAATATATTCTTGCCCTTGATCAGGGCACGAGTTCTTCACGCGCGATTATTTTCGACCACGAAGGCCATATCTGCGCCACTTCACAAAAAGAGTTTCCACAGCATTTTCCGAAACCGGGTTGGGTGGAGCATAATCCGAAGGATATCTGGAGTTCAGAAGCCGCAGTTGTTGCCGAGGCTATCACCACATTGGGCATAAACGGCCTGGACATTGCCGGAATCGGCATCACAAACCAGAGGGAAACCACCATAGTGTGGGACGCGGAAACGGGAGAGCCTGTTTATAACGCCATCGTCTGGCAGGACCGCAGGACTTCCGAGTATTGCGACAGCCTCAAGGCGAAAGGATTGACCGGATTCATCAGAGAAAAGACCGGACTGATCCTGGATGCCTACTTCAGCGCCACAAAGATCCGCTGGATTCTGGAAAATGTACCCGGAGCGAGAGAGAAAGCAGAAGCCGGAAAACTTCGTTTCGGCACAGTTGACAGCTGGCTGATCTGGAATCTCACACGCGGAGAGGTGCACGTCACCGATGTCAGCAACGCCTCAAGGACAATGCTTTTCAACATCCATACGCTGACGTGGGATGAAGACCTGCTCAAACTGCTGGACATTCCATCTTCAATGATGCCGGAAGTACGTTCATCTTCAGAGATTTACGGCTACACGAAAACTACCATTTTCGCGCACAAAGTGCCTATCGCAGGCATCGCAGGAGACCAGCAGGCCGCATTGTTCGGACAGATGTGCACCGCGCCCGGCTCAGTCAAGAACACTTACGGCACGGGATGCTTCCTGCTGATGAACAGCGGTACCAAGCCGATAATGTCATCCCATAATCTACTGACCACTGTCGCCTGGAAAATCGGTGACACTGTCAATTATGCGTTGGAAGGAAGCATTTTCGTAGGCGGTTCTGCCGTGCAGTGGCTTCGTGACGGACTAGGAATCATCAAGTCATCATCGGAAATCGAGGAACTCGCTATGACCGTTCCCGATAACGGAGGTATTTATTTCGTGCCAGCATTGACAGGCTTGGGCGCACCATATTGGGATCAATATGCAAGAGGTACAATCTGCGGACTTTCCAGAGGTACGACTGCGGCCCACATCGCCAGAGCGGCTCTCGAGGGTATAGCATTCGAGACTATGGACATCGTGAACGCTATGGAGAAGGACTCCGGCATAGAACTTTCCGAACTGAAAGTTGACGGAGGAGCATCGAGGAACAATCTTATGATGCAGTTCCAGGCAGATATACTCGGCACAAAGGTCATCCGCCCGCAGATAACCGAGACAACCGCCCTGGGAGCCTGCTATCTTGCCGGGCTTGCTGTCGGGTATTGGGACTCTCTCGAGGACATCAAACGCCAATGGGCTGCCGAGAGCGTATTCACGCCTCTCGCCCCTGCAGAAAAGATTGTAGCATTGAAAGAGGGATGGGCTGACGCCATCAAAAGGACACTGTCCGGAAGGGAGTAAGCGTCCGTTCCGATAAATTCTTGATTAGAAACCGTTTACTGAACATATAAGATGGAAATGACACTGTTTACAAAATGCGTATTTGAATTTCTGGGCACTCTGATCCTGGTATTGCTGGGTGACGGAGTCTGCGCAGGTTGCACACTTGAAAAATCCAAGGCAAAGAATGCCGGATGGATTGTTATCACATTGGCCTGGGGATTCGCCGTAATGTGTGGAGTATTTGTGGCCGGACCATATTCAGGGGCACATCTCAACCCGGCCGTGACTCTCGGACTCGCTATAGCCGGAAACTTTGCGTGGAGCGGAGTTCTACCATATATCATAGCACAGATGCTGGGCGGTTTTGCTGGAGCCCTGCTGGTATATGCATTCTACTACGACCATTTCAAGGCAACCACGGACAATCCGGACGGACTTCTCACTATTTTCTGCACTATGCCGGCAATCGAGCACAAGGCAGTCAACTTCCTGAGTGAAGTCATCGCCACATTCCTGCTCGTATTCCTGATTCTTGCGCTGAGCACTTCAGGGAATGTCGCATCGTTCGCAGGAGAGACGGTAAGTACAGGAGGCCTTGGAGCATTCCCTGTCACCTGCATAATTATGGCTCTCGGAATGTCTCTCGGAGGCACTACCGGATACGCGATGAACCCCGCTAGAGATTTGGGTCCGCGCATCGCCCACGCCATTCTGCCTATGACAGGCAAGAGAGACAGCGGTTGGGGATACAGTTGGGTGCCTGTTCTCGGGCCTCTCGCCGGCGGAGTTGTTGCGGCGGGGCTATATATGTTTATATATTAAGGCAGTACCTATTTTAATAGGATAACCAAATCACTCTTTTCTTTCCTCTCCGCCCCGCCGCCTTATTTATTACCCTCAGTCGCTATCGCGACAGGATGGCGCAAGCACCATCCTTCGGACATCTCAACCCCTGCAGGCTTACGCCTGCTGTCCCGAGGGACAATTTCGCACCTCCGGTGCGGTGAAGCACGGGGGAAAGAATTCCCCGATACCCCTTCAGTCGCTGTGCTCCGATTTTTTTACATTTTTAAGCATCCTATTATATATTAATAATATCCAGCATCAGAGTCGATTATATTAGAGTTCGATGACAATACTATCCTACATATTTTCAGTTTTTCTGGCGCTCCTCATAATCGGAACCATCATCATCATCATTTTCGATGACGGAGATTCCGCCAAGAAGATTGCGTGGCTGCTTGTCATCACTCTGCTGCCTGTCGTCGGTCTCATCCTATACTTTATGGTAGGCATAAACCCGAGACATTCCTGGTATTTCGAACTGAAGCACAAGAGATTCATAGAGACTTTCGGGTCACACGCCGGGGAAAAAGTCCATCAACTGCTGTTCGGACACAAGCACGACAAACAGGTCAAGAAGGATTACCGGACATTGGCCAACCTCCTGTCCTGCGATGGTTCCACTTGCGTCACAGACGGTAACGAGCTGGAAATAATAACGTCAGGAAGGAGGAAATTCGAACTTCTTATGGAAGATCTGCGGAATGCCAAAGAGCATATCCATATGGAGTATTTCTATTTCCGCAAGGACAAGGGAAGCCAGATAATCAAGGAAATGCTGATGCAGAAGGCTCGGGAAGGAGTAAAAGTCAGATTCATCCACGAGAATATCGCAAATATAGCCATCCTGCCTTCGTACTACGATGAAATGATGGAGGCCGGCGTTGAAGTCGTCAAATTCACGAAGCCGCGCTGGCCGCTCATCAACCTTTTCACTCAGCTTAACTACCGCGACCACAGGAAGATTGTCGTGATTGACGGAAAGATCGGATACACCGGAGGAATGAACATCAGCGACGATTATTTCCTGAGGTGGAGAGACACCCATATGAGAATCAGGGGCAATGCCGTAGCCGGTCTGCAGTACAGTTTTCTGAACACGTGGATTACCGCGAACGGCGAGATTGACGACGACTTCAGCAGTTATTTCCCGATGTGCGCCGAGGAGAGCGGAAGCGAATCTGCTTTGGCCACAGTCGCGACAGACAGTCCAAAAGACTCAGCTGCAGTGAAAGCTGAAAGCGCTGAAGACACCGAAGGGAACGGCATTGCAGAAGTATTGGCAAAAGCGCCTATCCAGAGCCTTGATATGAATTTCAAGTTCAAGGAAGCCGACAAACTAATCCAGATAGTTCCTGATGAACCCGAATCGCAGTGGCCTAACATCCATATGGGAGCAGTCTGGGCCGTACAGCACGCGAAGAACTATATCTACATACAGACCCCTTATTTCGTCCCCCCGGAGCCAATGCTTCAGGCACTGCAGTCTGCGGCGCTCAGCGGGGTGGACGTTAGGGTAATGGTACCGAAAAAAGCCGACCTATTCTTTATGGGCCCGGCCAACAGGTCATATTTTTCGGAATGTCTTGAAGCCGGCGTGAGGATATATGAACGCTCAGGCAGATTTATCCACTCAAAAACTTTCGTAAGCGACGACTACCTCTCGGAAATAGGTTCTGCGAATATGGATTTCCGCAGTTTCAACCTCGATTACGAGCTCAACGCATACATTTATGACGCATCTGCCGCCAAAGTCAACAAAGCCATATTCCTGAAAGATATGGAAGCCTCAAGGGAAGTGACTCTGGAGCAATGGAACAGCAGGCCGTGGCATCAGAAGCTCTACCAGAAGGTTATCCGACTCTTTGCGGCACTGCTGTAATCCGCCGGAAAAGGCAAGACTATGCAGAAACTATCTTCTCATACGAAACCGGATAGTCCTCGTCCATATCCTTTTTGTATCTCGAAATGAACAGATTGTACCGTACCTTCGCCTCCTCGTCCTGCCCCATATTCACAAGCGATTTGATTGAGACGTTGAGAGCGAACTCATTGAGCGGGTCAATACGGAATATGATTTCCGCACACAGCAGCAGATTGGCATAATCTTCATTCCGGAACCGGTTCTCCCCTTCCTCCTGCATTCTGGAAGTCACTGCATTCTCCATATCCTCCTTGATATTGTCGTAGAACGGATCGGTCTCCCCTTCCAGGAACTTGCCGCGCGAGAGTATTGAGAGCAGTCTGTCATTATTGGCTTCAGGTCTCTGCAATTCCTTCTTCGCCTCAAACCAGTCACATACGGCCGGTTCTTCATACTGGATGACATACTTGCCCTCGCTGAAAACAAGCGAGATTCCGTCGATTCTATTCAATATCTTACGCAAGTTGTTCAATGTCACGCCCCTGATGTTCTTCGCCTTCTCTTCATCCTTTTCAGGCCAAGTCAGGCTGCTTAGTTTTCGGGAAGATATGCCACCCTTGTCACAATATTGCAAAATCAGCATAAACACCTGCTTGATCTTTTCCGTGAACATCCCGGAAATATCCTCTCCGTCCCTGTCCATAACAAGCAAATTTCCGAAAAGCCGGATCTGATTATTGCCTTCCTGGAGTGTTTTGACCCTGGTCTTCCTGTATGTGTTCCCACCCAGTCCTAGAGCCATTCGTTGGCGTTTTCTTCTTCTGTGGATTTTCAGGCAGACGATTCCTAAAACGACAAGGGCAATCGCGACAAATCCCGCCACTATGATCATCTTCAGCACTCTTGCTCTTTCCATAATGGAATATTTGTCAGTCCTGACAACAGGAGGGAACTCTATCGTATATGTGGAAACTATGGAATTGTGGTCATCCGGAGTCTCTTCCGTAATCGTAATAAGTTTCTTAAGGAGTGAATCATAATACAATACGGCATTAGTGTTGATCTTGTCGGACATTATCTTGATTCGGGACCCGATGGCGCTCTTTGCCCCGTCTTCAATCGAGAAGCGGTACAACTGGAGATTGGATTTAGTCAAGTATTCCGGATAGCAGAGCACATAGAAATATCCGTTTCCGTCCAATATCATATTCCTGGCAGGAACGCAATCCAGGCTGTCCTTGTCCCAGTTTATCGACCACAGTTTCTCGGAAACCAACGTATTCGTGTTAATTCTGTATAAATCATACAGATAGCTCCTGCCCACAACCTGGTAGCCACTTTCATTTCCCATTCCGCCATAAATATACAGCGAACTGTCCGTAGAGGAATATCCCGTAGCGCAGAAATACCTTGGCCAAGGCTTTTCATCGGATATGTCTCCGACCTTGCCCCATTTGTGCGTATCCAGACCGAACCCATATATCTCCCCGTTGAATCTTTCATTGCCGAATCCTCCATAGACCAGAAAACGGTTGTCCTCCGTATCAAGCCATTCCCCGTGATGATAAATCGGCATATCAAGCATATCGTTGCTCAGTGCTGTCCATCTCCACGAGGCCGTATCGAGAACAGCCCAGGACACTCTGCTTGGGTCTGCACCTTCGATATAAGGCTCATAGGCATAAAACTTCCCGGTTTTCCCGTCGAGGAAGTTCTGCCCGGTGGAAATCTCAAGAGGACAAGTGTTATTGAACCTCACTGTCCGCACCTCTTTGGTTTTCAAATTGAAAAATCTGATGCTGTCTCTATTGTAAGCCCAGACTTCGTGAGTATTGTCATCATACCCCTTGCACAGGAAAGTGGAAGAGTTGACGATGTCCTGAATCCGCCAGTTGAAATAATTCTGCGCAAGCCAAATCGGATTCTCGACCTTACCGACTTTCCGGCCCTTGGCGCATTCGTGGACATCATCTCCCTGCTCCTCGTCCAGCATAAAGACATATTTCGAATTGCGGTCGCCTATAGTCAGGTCCTTAATCGCAAATGACGGAACATCAATCTGATACCCATTTTTGCCGAATGTGATGCCTGGCCGGATGGTTTTTCCGTTGAACGGAAGATGCGCTTTGGCTATATGGTCATCAATTTTGAGCGTAACGGAATCGCGGTCAAGGTCCAGTAACAGCATCACATCCATCCACCTTGAAGTATATATATCCTCATCCTTGCGGAAGTCAATATTGACGAGAATTTTTATATTTTCAAGGTTTAGTTTGAACCGGTGGTCATTCAGAGCCCCGTCATAATGCAGATTGACTGGACAAGCCTCCGGGTCAGCCTCATCGAATATCCTGAATACATAGCCCTTCTCGGCCGCAGGATAAGTCTGCATCCGGAACTCCATTTTCAGCATATTCCTGAAGACAGGAGAATGTTTCTCGAAAACCGTATAGCCCGTACGCCCGGCTATGCTGCATTCGGTTCCGTAGAATTTCAGCCCCTGCGAGAAGGCCGAAACCATCCCGAAAAATGACAGAATCAAGGTTAAAAGAAGTCGTCGCAAGTGTTGTCTGCTGTTATGTCTTAGCATTCTTGGTATATGATTTTACAAATTTATTGAAATTATTTTCTTTTTTAACCGCGTTTTAACCGATTAATTAATCACATTGCATTTAATTTGCGTCCAAACTTTATAACACAACCTTATAACCAGAATCAAGCAATGAAATTCAAACAGGTTTTTAAGAGTTTTCTACTCACTTCCATCAGCTGCAGCTTGCTGTTGTCGGCTACAGCCTGCAATAACGAAAAATCCGGAGGCGAAGATGAACATTACGCCAAAGGTACTGTTGAAGGAATTGTGACGGACGCACAGTCCAATCCGATTTCTGACGTCACAATTTCTGTAATGAAATCAACTCTCGGCAGAGAGCTCGAGCAGACCGTCACCTCTGACGCCAAAGGCGCATTCTCAATAAAAGATGTGCCGATGACGACCAGATTCATCTCATTCGAGAAAGACGGGTACGCATCTGTAGGCATCACGATTCAGGCACGCACTTTCGTTGATTCCAAGGCTACGCTAAGTCCTGTAATGGAGTATGCGAACGCTGTCATCACAGGTAAGTTGCTCGATGCCCAGAACGGCAACAAGCCGCTTGCCGGCGCTTCAGTAAGCATCGGCACTGGCTCTGACATCACCACCGGCGAAGACGGAGTCTATGAATTCACCAAGCTGGTGCTCAAAGACTACACTCTGACGGTCAGCAAACTCGGCTACGGCTCCGTAACAAAGGAGATTACCGCGGATATGTTCAATTCCAACGGAGTCTGCACAATTCCTGACATCACACTCGGCGGCAAGGAGATTCTCCCAGGTCTCACCAAGCAGGATCTTGAAGAAGCTGACTGCTGGTACACAAATGATTACCGTGGAGGTAAAGGCAACGGCGGCGGACTCGTCGACTGGTCTTGCGTATTCATGTCAACACTCAAATATGTCGGCAATTTCGAGAACCAGAACGAAGGATGCACAATCCGTATAATAAACGATGACGCAGACCAGAAGAAGCCTGCCGATCTCGACAATTTCAACAGCTTCACATACGGCAAGAAGCTTATCACCGCAGACAACTGTCAGCTCACCCTTTACGTAAGGACACACAACACGACAGCTGACGACCCGTTCCAGTTCGGAGTTCAGGTGGTTGACCTTTCAGCAGATGAGCCGGTTGCAGAGAAAGTCGGAGAGAACCGCTCACACGGAAGCGACAGCTACAGCGAATATGTATTCGACTTGAGCAAATATATAGGTAAAGAAGTGATCATCGCAGTCGGCGTTTACCGCGCAAAGACCGGAGATTACTGGCATCAGCTGCCTATCCGCCATATGTCCTTCGCCAAAGAGCAGGTCAACAACGACAATTACCTGCCTGGAGAAGAAATCGCCGAGCTTGAAGGCTGGCATATGACTTCCGAAATGGTACGTTCTACAATGCCTAACGAAAAGACCTCGTTCAGAGCCCTTCCTAACGGAGCGGACGGACGCGACGGCCTCGGATACAATGTATGGAACGGCACAAATCACCTCGCCGCCAACTGGGGCTTCGTTTATGTCAACAAAGACACAGAACCTGGTGCAGGCGAAGGATTCGTAATCAAGACTCCTAGCGGAGAAACAGCCAACTACGCAAAACCTTGCGCATATTTCTACTCCAAATTCAGCATCACCTCGGCAAATGACCAGATGACGCTGTATGCGAGAACCTTTGACAGCGAAAAATACACTACATTCAAGGTTACCGCAATCACGGAGGACGGAACAGTCACATACCTCTCACCTGTAAGCAACACCGCCAACGACGCTTCCGCAGTTGAGGACGGAAAGGGCTGCTGGCAGTTCATCCACAACCAGGGAGAAGGCAATGCAAAGGACTATGCGTCATTCGTCTATGACCTCAGCGCATTCACAGGAAAGAATGTCGTCATCACGTTGGGCGTTCACAAGGGCGTGACCCCTGGCCAGGACGGAGAGCAGAAACTCTGCATCTACGGAATAGACTTCGAATAGTCAAACAAACGATATAAAAATGAAGAAGATTGTATTTTGTTTCTTGTCATTGCTGATCGGAGGGTGCGTTGCATGCAGCCACGCGTCCAACGAGGAAAATGAAAAACCGAAACCTGACGAGACAACATTGGCTGAGAAGAATCTCGAGCGTGCCATATCCATCATAGAGACGGCATTCGAGAATTATTCTTCGGACGGCACTATGGCCTTGAGCATGAAGTACAACCCCTTCACCAAGCAGAGGAGTTCCAATCTTGTAAGCATTTGGGAATACACATCAACTCTTGAAGCAGTGTCCGCCGCAATGAATGCGATGATAGCGCTCAACGAAGCGGGATACAGCACATTGTATAACAGCAAGTTCGATTCTTTCCATTCCCTTTTGGAGAAAATCTACAGCGGTATGCAATACTACAAGGGCACATTTACGCTGACTTCCTATACGGGCACCGCAACTTGGAGCCCGTACGGAGTCAACCGTGGCTCGGCTCCCGGCTCTGCCGGCGTTGACGGCATCCTGAATGTCTATGATGACCAGATGTGGATTATCCGCGAGTTCATCAATGCCTACAAGGCTACAGGTGACAGCAAATTCCTCAATGAGGCTGAATATCTGACGGCTTATGTGCTTGACGGATGGGACAATACTCTCGACAGCAACGGTAAGGAGAACGGAGGAATCACCTGGGGTCCGGGATATGTCACGAAACATACCTGCAGCAACGGTCCGATAATCTCCCCTCTCGTATGGCTTTCAGAACTGTACAAGGGCAAGTCAGATGAAATCACCTACGGCATTGTCAACAAGGACAAGACCCGCGCGAAAAAAACTGAACTGAAGGAGACCTATTACAAAGAGATGGCCGCAAAGGTTTACAAATGGCAGAAGGGTTGCCTTCTGCGCTCCGACGGCGTATATGACGACCTTATGGGCGGATACTACACCGGAGGCGGCCAGCCTGAATATGAGACAGTTGACGGAGTCAGATATCGCAAGAACACTGACGTGCCTCAACGCGAAGGACCGGCTTACACATACAACTCCGGCACTCCGCTTTCAGGTGCCATTGACCTGTACAGGGTGACTTCAGACCAGAATTATCTTGACGACGCCAAGGCGCTCACAGATGCAAGTTTCTCATATTTCGCAAAATATGGCACATCGAGGGAAGGCTACTACTCCTACAGCGTGGACAACGTATGGTTTCACGATGTTCTCTTGAGAGGATATCTGGCTGCTTCTGAATACTACAGCAAGGCAGACGTATGCGTAAAGTCGTTCCAGGACAACCTGGACTTCGGCTGGGACAATTACCTCAAGGACGGTATGCTTCCTATCAGCCTTCTGGCCGGATGGAACAAAGACAGCACCAAGAACGAGGTCAATCTTATGTACACATTCGCCAGGGCCGCCGACTATGCGAACCTTGCAGTATATCAACTAAAAAAAGCTAACAACTAATAATCAGCATCAATATGAAATATCGCATTTTCACCGTCGTGATGGCATTGCTGCTATTTTCTGCGCAGTGGATGTCGTTTGCACAGTCCAAGATGACTGTGACAGGTGTTGTATCCGATGCCAACGGTGACCCCGTCATCGGGGCCAGCGTAATGGTCAAAGGATCAAGTATCGGTTCACCTACTGATATTAACGGAAACTACTCAATTCAAGTCGCCCCTGACGGTATACTTGAATTCACCTGCCTGGGAATGGCAAGCCAGCAGGTGTCTGTAAACGGAAGGTCCTCCATCAACATTGTATTGACAGAGGATCAGAACTACCTCGAATCCGTAGTCGTAGTGGGTTACGGAACTCAGAAGAGAGGCTCAGTAATCGGCTCAGTCGTAGGAATCAATTCGGGAGACCTCCTGAAAGTCAAGACTGAGAACCCTCAGAATATGTTGACCGGACGTGTCGCCGGAGTACGTGTATGGCAAACAAGTGCCGAGCCGGGAACTTACAGTGCGAATATGGATATCCGTGGTCTCGGTTCCCCGCTTGTAGTCATTGACGGCGTTCCGCGTACAGTATCCGATTTCCAGAGACTCAACCCTGAGGACATCGAGAATGTATCCGTCCTGAAAGACGCTTCCGCCGCAATCTACGGTGTCAGAGGTGCGAACGGTGTCATCCTCATCACCACGAAACAAGGCTCAGTAGGAAAGGCAAAGGTCTCATACAATGGTTCTTACACCATCCAGACACCTTCCAAGATGCCTAAGCTGATGAACGCCTACGACGCTATGACCATTTACAACGAACAGCAGATGAACAATGTGAATGGCGGTACCATCGTTTACACCGACGCAGATTTCGAAGCATTCCGCAACGGCACCCGCAAAGAAACCGACTGGAACAGTCTGGTGCTCGCCAAAGCCGTTCCGCAGACTCAGCACGACATCAGCATAAGCGGAGGTTCTGAGAAAATACAGTACTATGTATCAATGGGTTACCTCTATCAGGAAGGCTTCTTCAAATCAGGCGACCTCAACTATGACAAATACAATGTAAGGTCCAACATCACTGCAGAGATTATCAAAGGACTCAAGTTCAATCTGAACGTCTCAGCACTTCAGGATGAAAGACACACCCCATACTACAGTTCAGTTGAAATCATCAGAAACTACTGGAAACAGGGCGTACTCTATCCGGCTTATGCCGACGATGCCAACACAATGCTCAACTACGATGGTCTTGACCTCGAAAGGAACACTGTTGCGATGATGACTTCAGACGTTTCCGGTTACAGGACCTACAAGCAGAAGAACGTTACCCTCGCCACATCCCTCGAATATGATTTCGGTACGGCTACCAAAGTTCTTGACGGACTCAAGCTCAAGGGAATGTTCAGTTACGATTACCGCCAGGACGACAACGAAATCTTCCGCAAGGAATACTACCAGTACGCAAAGAACAGCGTGACAGGAGAATACGAGCAGAAATTGTTCGCAGAAAGCTCTCCGAGCAACCTCCGCAAGGAGAATTACACCAAGTGGCAGACACTGGGACAGGTTCTCCTCACTTATGACAGAAAATTCGCCAACAAGCACGATGTCGGAGCTACTCTCGGATGGGAGGTTCAGAAACGTCGCGGCGACAACTACTATGCTTACGGTGATCTAGCGTTCAGCACACCTTACCTTACATCTCTTTCAAAGGATAATCAGGTAATCGGAACGGATGCAGGCAGCGAGCAGTTCTATGAACTCGGTTACGAGGCTCTCATCGGAAGATTGAACTATGCTTATGACAACAGATACCTCGTCGAGGCGCAGTTCAGATATGACGGTTCATCAAAGTTCGCCCAGGGACATCAGTGGGGATTCTTCCCTTCAGTATCTCTCGGATGGCGTCTTTCAGAAGAGCCTTACTTCAAGAGCATCGCGGCATTGAACTTCATCAACCAGTTGAAATTCAGAGCAAGCTACGGTGAACTCGGTGATGACAGCGGACTCAACTACGAATGGGTAAGCGGTTACACCTACCCTGCTTCCGCCGGCAATTCAGAGAACGGATATTACAACCAGTATGCACCTGGCTACCTTATCAACGGCGCATTCGTTTACGGATTCAGCAGCCAGCCGCTTCCTAATACGAACATCACCTGGTACACTTCCAAGACATTCAACCTCGGTGTTGATTTCGAAGCTTGGCACGGCCTTCTCGGAATCACATTCGATTACTTCCACAGAAAGAGAACCGGACTCTTCGGACAGAACAGTTCATCTCTTCCTACCGTAGTCGGCGCATCCGCATCAGTCGAGAACGTCAACAGCGACAGCCATATGGGTCTTGAGCTCCAGCTCTCCCACAGGAACAAAGTCGGGAACGTGACATACGGAATCACCGGTATGGCATCAGTAACCAGACAGAAATACCTCACATACGTCCAGAACGGCGGCTATGGCAACTCCTACGACAAATGGAGAAACGACAATATGAACAACCGTTACCAGGGCGTTCAGTTCGGCTACGAGGGCGCAGGAAGATATTCTGACTGGAATGACGTATGGACATACGACACCTACAAGGAGAACAGCACTCTGCCGGGAGACTACAAATATCTCGACTGGAACGGTGACGGTGAGATCAACTCGCTTGACGAGCACCCTTACGCTTATGACCAGACTCCTTGGATGAACTACTCTATGTCATTCGACGTAGCTTGGAAGGGAATCGACTTCAGTATGCTTTTCCAGGGAACCGCAATGGGTTCTATGGTATATCAGGAGCCTCTCTACTCCATCTGGGGTTCAAACGGCGGCGGTACATTGACTCAGTATCTTGACCGCTGGCATCCTGCAAGCGTCACCGACGACCCTTACGATCCGGCCACCAAATGGATTTCCGGATACTACGGATACACCGGACACTATCCTGAGAGCAATTCATCATTCAACCGCGTAAGCACCGCTTACCTGCGTCTGAAGAGCATTGAGATAGGATACACGATTCCTAAGATCAAGAGATTGAAAGACCTTAATCTCAGAGTATATTTCAACGCATACAACCCGCTCACCTGGACTAAGGTCAAATTCGTTGACCCTGAGCATCCGGACAGCGACCTCGGTCGTATGTACCCTCTCAACAAGACTTATACATTTGGTCTTAACCTGTCATTCTAATTGACCTGTTAATGAATAAGAAGATGAAAAAGATATTATTATACGCATCGGCTCTTTTACTTTGCGCCATATCCTGCACCAAAATGGATATCAAGCCGAAGAACATCGTCACTGACGACGACTTGCTGTCAAACCAGGCCGGAATGTCGATTTATATGGCCACGATGTACAGCGCAATGCCGTGGGAAGATTTCAAATATATGCCTTCATGGGGTATAACATTCAACGGATGGCTTGCCAGCCTCGGACTCGAGGGCACAGGCGAGGCTCTGGACAGAGACGGAGTCTGCACTGCATATACCAATGAGGACACTCCATATTGGTCAAGCGCATTTGAGCTGCTCAGAATTGCCAACCACCTTATCGAAACATTGCCGAACTACAAGTCCAATTATGCGGAAGTCGCTTACGACGAGTTCATCGGCCAGGCATACTTCGTAAGAGCATACGTATTCTATCAGATGGCCCGCAGATTCGGCGGTATTCCACTGGTTACCAAAGAAATAGAATATCCTGCAGAGCAGAGCAAACTTGAAGTCGCACGTTCTTCAGAGACAGATACCTGGAATCAGATTCTTGCAGACTTCGACACTGCCATAGAGAAGCTCCCCGCAACCGCGACATTTGACGGCACTGCGAACAAATATGCCGCACTGTCCTTCAAGGCAGAGGCGATGCTTTATGCCGGTTCAGTAGCCAAATACAACGAAACTGTCGCAGGACGTCTTACCGGACTTGGGACAAAAACAGGCGTCAGGGTAATGGGATTCGAGTCAAAAGAATGGCAGAGCTGCTCGAACAAATGGTTTGCAGAATCTTACAAAGCCGCTAGAGAAGTGATGAACTCCGGCAAGTTCTCCCTATACAAGAAATCTTGGGTCGCAGGTGACAAGGAAGCCCAGTACAAGAATATGGTCGCAATGTGGAAGGACCTCACAAGCCCTGAGAACATTATGGTCAAAGAGTATCTTTATCCTACTCTCACCCACGGCCTGGACGCTTACTGCTCACCGTTCATATTCAGAGCGCCTCTCTGCTCAGGTTCCTGCCCTACTCTCGACTTCATCGAACTCTTCGACGGATTCGACAGATATGATGACGGAATCACCATCAGAGTCACCGACGGCAAGGACAATGCTTCCGGTAACTACCTTCTCTTCGATTCACCTATGGATCTTTTCGCAAACGCCGAGCCTCGTCTCCGCGCTTATGTAATCTTCCCTGGAGATGTATTCAAGAAGAGAGAAATAGAAATCCGTGGCGGAGTCTATACAGGCTCTACCCCTATCAAACCGCTCTTCAGCGATTATTCATTCTCTTCCGCAAACACCAACTATCAGCATCTTGACTGCTACACCGGTTCCAACGGTTCGAAGAAAACTCTTTATCTCAGCCCTAACTCCGGTACAAATCAGGAAGTTGTGGAGGTCAACGGCACAAAGATGAATGCCGCAGGTGAAAACGGTCCTTTCTTCAACAACGGCGAAGGAAACCTTACCGGCCTTTATCTTAGAAAATATCTTGACGAAGACCTCGCCGCAGAGGACATAGGAGAAGGAAAATCATCTCAGCCTTTCATCCTTATGCGTTATGCTGACGTGCTTCTTGCTGCAGCTGAAGCAGGCGTGGAATTGTCGATTGCAGGCGTAGCTTCCCCTGTAGAGGGCGACGATATGCTCAAGGTTGCTACTGACGCCATCAATGAAATCCGCGAAAGAGCAGGTGCAGACTTGCTGACAGCAAATCTTACCGGAGACAACGACTCACGCGACATCGTCCGCAAGGAACGCCGCAAGGAACTGGCTTTCGAGCACAAGAGCAAATGGGATATCCGCAGATGGAGAGTCGCAGATGAAAACAACCGTGACGGATTCTGGGGAATCCAGCGTGACTCCAAAGAATACAGCAGCGGTGTAACATACCGTTTCAAAGGACTTTATCCGTTCTACAGCTCAGAAGCAGGCAAATACTTCTTTGACGAGCGCTACCAATGGGTATCACTCAAGACATTCTCCTACAATACTGTAGATTACTACTTCAGCATTCCGTCAGGTGAAGTTTCAAAGAGCAGCGTCATCGACCAGCAGCCGAACAGATAACAGAACATCGGCAACTGAAATTGTCTGACATTCATTATTTTTGAATCAATAAAATTTTTGATCGAATGAAACGATTATTGATAAATATAGCGGTTTTGGCAACAGCATTGATTGCAGCCGATTCCTGTTCCCTGTTCAAACTCGACAACTACGATGAGCCGAAAGAGACCATCAAGGGTAAAGTCGTAGATGCTGTGACCGGAGAGCCGGTTCTCACAGACCAGGGAAGCGAAGGCATTCGCGTTCGTCTGACAGAGTTGAGCTATGGCGACAACGTGGAGCACAATCCTGACTTCTACTGCCGTCCGGACGGGACATTCCAGAACACCAAGATATTCAAGGGATATTACAATGTCCGCGTGGACGGTCCGTTCATCCCTATTATACGCGAGACTGCGAACGGAGTTCCTATCTCCGACGAGACGATCAACACCAACATCAAGGGAACTACAGAAGTTGAATTCAAGGTGAATCCGTTCCTGAAAGTCGAATTTGTGGGTGAGCCACAGGTCAGCGGAGGCGTTGTCACCGCGAAAGTGAAAGTGACCAGGGCCGTTTCCACTGAGAAATTCAAGGAACTTGTCGAGCCTATGGGTGATTACAGCGATGATTTCACCAACATCACCGACATTCAGCTTTTCGTAAGCTACTCTTCAAGCGTAGGTTACAGAGCCCGCGACACAAGATGGTCAAATTCCATCAGCTACGGTGGCTCAAGCTTCGAGGAACTGGTTGGAAAAGAGGTGACCATCACTTCCAACGGTACAATTCCTTCGGGCAGAAAGGTCTTCGTGAGAGCTGCCGCGCGTATCAATTACGATACCCCTAAGGGAAGCGGTACCAGAAGATACAACTACTCTGAATCAGCCGAGGTCAACGTACCTTAGTCTATAGATTGTTAAATGCAGGGAGGGTGCTGATTATCAACGTCCCTCCCTTTTTTGAAACCTATTGCCGAGTCATCAGTTCAATGACGGGTTTCCCATCGGCCTTCACATAAAGACCTCAAACTGAAATGACCCGGATATGGAAAAATGTCTAAGAAAACGAGGAATGATTTTCAAAACAACTCCTAAAATGAAAAAGATAGCATATCTGTCTGCACTCCTGCTGATCTGCTCCTGCGGTGCTCAGAATCAGTCCGGAAACTCGGTAAAGACGACATTCCAGACCTCCAGAGGATGGTTCCCGAAGATAGACAACCGCGCCGATGCCGTAATGGTTTACGGAGTCGGAGGGAATCCGTCAGACAAGAATGCGAAGAAAAACTCTATTGAAGAGAGACTGAAATCCTGGAAAGACAGAGGATATGTAACTGACTTTATGACCGGCATCGCCTGGGGAGAATACCAGGACTACTTCACCGGTGAATGGGACGGCAAATGGCATCTTGACGAAGGACAGGTCCAGGCTAACGGCGACACGATATGGCACGGACATATGGTTCCGTACATCGTCCCTACCCGCAACTACCTCGAATACTTCAAGGAAAAGCATATCAAGAGAGTAATTGACGCCGGCGTGACGTCAATATATCTCGAGGAACCTGAGTTCTGGGCCAGAGCCGGCTACAGCGAAGCGTTCAAGAGAGAATGGAAAGATTATTACGGAACTGACTGGAGGCCTCAGGACGAGTCTCCGGAGGCGACATATATGTCCAGCAAACTCAAGTACCATCTGTACTACCGCGCGCTTGAGGAAGCGTTCACTTACGCCAAGGAATACGGAAAGTCCAAAGGCCTTGACGTGAAGTGCTACGTCCCTACACATTCACTGCTGAATTACTCCCAGTGGCAGATTGTAAGCCCTGAAGCGAGTCTGGCATCACTTTCCTGCGTGGACGGATACATAGCACAGGTATGGACAGGCACATCAAGGGAGCCGGACTGGTACGACGGCGTATGCAAGGAGCGAGTATTCGAGACTGCATTTCTGGAATACGGCTGTATGTCGTCTATGACAGCCCCTACCGGCAGAAAGGTATGGTTTCTTACTGACCCGATTGAAGACCGTGCTCGCGACTGGGAAGATTACAGGAGAAATTATCAGGCGACATTCACCGCGCAGCTGCTTTATCCGGAGATAAACAGTTATGAGATAATGCCTTGGCCGGAAAGAATCTACACCGGACTTTACAATAAGTCGGCGGACTCCAAAGAGGCGATACACATCCCCAAGGATTACTCCACAATGATGCAGATTATGACGAATGCTCTGCAGCAGATGCCGCTTTCCGACAACAAAGTCTCCGGCACACAGGGAATAAGCGTACTGATGGGCAATTCCCTTATGTTCCAGCGATTCCCGCTTCACAACGGATATGACGACCCTCAACTTGCCAACTTCTACGGCATTGCTATGCCGTTTGTCAAGAAAGGCATACCTGTCAGCATCGTGCACATCGAAAATCTCGGATTCAAGAAAGCGTTGGAAAACACCAAGGTCTTGATAATGACCTATTCCAATATGAAACCTCTGACGCCCGACGCGCACAAATATCTGGCGAAATGGGTCAAGAACGGCGGAAACATCATCTACGCCGCAAGGGATAATGATCCGTTCCAGAACATAAAGGAATGGTGGAATACAGGAGATTATGATTTCAAGACAGCTTCAGACCATCTTTTCTCGCTGATGGGAATAGAATCCGGAGTAGGCGAAGGCACCTACAAATACGGCAAGGGAAATGTTGTCATAATACGACAGGACCCTAAAGAATTCGTGCTCAGCAAAGGCGGAGACGCTACACTCTTCGCTGCAGTAAGAAGCATATTCCCGGGCGAAGTCGAAAGCAGCAGGGAGTTCATTCTGGACAGAGGGCAGTACAAACTTGTAGCTGTACTTGATGAAGGCGAGGATGCTGCTCCATATACTTTGACAGGCCAATTCATTGACTTGTACGATCCTGCGCTTCCTGTATATCATTCCAAGAAAATCGAGCCGGGACGACAGGGACTCTTCTATGACCTTTCAAAGACAGACAAGACAAAGCCTCAGATTCTTGCGGCCGCGAGCCGTGCTTACGACGAAAAGATTACTGAAAACAGCTTCAGCTACGTGGCTAAAGCACCGGCTGAGACCATCAATTCGTCAAGAGTTCTAGTACAGAAGATGCCTGTCAGCATAAAGGCGAACGGAGAAGAACTTCCCGTAAACTGGGATTCCGACAGTCAGACTTGTCTGATTTCATTCCCGAATTCGCCTGACGGAGTGAGAGTTGAAATCAATTTCTAATATGTCATTCCGATTTTTTTCGTATATTTAAAACACAAAACAAGATATGAAGCATAAAAATTGGCTATTTCTGTTTTCCGCTCTGTGCCTGTTCTCATCCTGCGCAGAAAAGGAAGGCACGGAGAAAAACTCACTCAGGGCACCGGCTTGGCCGCTGATCAGCATTGACACATATACCAGTGCCTGGTCAATGAGCGACAATCTGTATGATTCAAGCGTAAAGCACTGGACAGGCAAGGATTTTCCGTTTATCGGAGGATTGCAGGTCGACGGAGAAATCTACCGCTTTATGGGCATTGAGGATGCAGACCTTGTCACCATTGCCCCTACCGCGCAAGAAGCGGAATGGACCGGCAAATACACCGAGAATGAGCCTTCAACAAATTGGATGAAGCCTGATTTCAATGATTCCAAATGGAACAGCGGCGTAGGAGCATTCGGCACACCGGACGACCCGTTTGCGCGCACGAAATGGGGAACTCGCAACATCTGGGTCCGCAGAGAGGTTGAAATCAACCCTGAAGTCATCGGACGCCAGGTTTATCTCACATTCAGTAATGACGACCGCGCAGTATTCTATATCAACGGCGTACAGATTCACGACACCGGAAACAACTGCAACCACGATGCGATCGTGCCTCTCGGAAAGGAAGCCGCTTCAGCGCTCAAACCGGGCAAGAATGTAATCGCCGCAAGCTGCGAAAACCCTGTCGGACTGGCGATTCTGGATTTCGGACTCAGTATGGCCGCAGATCCTGTCTCAGCATTGAACAAGACGGCCACACAACTTTCCGCAGACGTTCAGGCGACACGTACCATATACAAATTCGAGTGCGGTCCTGTAGAACTGGAGCTCACATTTATGGCGCCTCTCTTCCTCGACAATCTCGATTTGCTGAGCCGTCCTGTGAACTATATTTCTTATGCGGTCAAATCCAAAGACGGTGCTAAGCACGACCTGAAGATTTACTTCGAGGCATCTCCGCTTTGGGCAACAGACAAACCTTGGCAGGAAACAGAATCCTCAACATACACCAAGAACGATATCGTCTATCTCAAAACCGGCACGACCGCGCAGAACATTCTCGCGCGCAAAGGCGATGACATCCGTATAGACTGGGGTTATTTCTACCTGGCAGCCGAAGCGGACGGCACAGAGGCCGGAGTCGGAAACGCTTATGACCTCAGAAACTGCTTCAAATCAGGCAAAGCATTGTCAGAAGCAGGCACAGCAGGCTCCAACAAATCCGGCAGACTGGCACTCACCCGTGACCTTGGAAATTCCGCAAAGGCAGAAGGCAAGGTTATGCTCGGATATGACGACATTTATTCAATCCAGTATTTCGAGGAGAATCTGAGACCTTGGTGGAATCAGAATGGGGACAAGACAATCGAAAGCCAATTCGAGGCCGCCCTGTCAGAATACAATTCACTGAAAAAGAAGTGCGCCAAGTTTGACGCCGAGCTTATGGCTACGGCAGAGAAAGCCGGCGGAAGAAACTACGCCGAACTCTGCGCCCTTGCATATCGTCAGTCAATCCACGCGCACAAACTCGTGAAGGCTCCTAACGGAGACATTCTCTGGCTGTCAAAAGAGAACAACAGCAACGGCTCCATCGGCACCGTGGATATCACATATCCTTCTTCACCGCTGTATCTGCTTTATAATCCGACACTTGCAGAAGGCCTTATGAACCATATCTACTACTACAGCGAAAGTGGCAGATGGAAGAAGCCTTTCCCTTCACACGACGTAGGCACATACCCGATTGCCAACGGCCAGACTTATGGAGGCGATATGCCGGTAGAAGAAGCTGGAAATATGATCATATTGACTGCAGCTGTAAGCCGTTATGAGGGCAACGCAGACTACGCGAAGAAGCACTGGAACACGCTCACGACTTGGGTTCAATATCTTGAGCAGTTCGGTCTCGACCCTGAAAGCCAGCTCTGCACCGACGATTTCGCAGGACATTTTGCACACAACGCGAACCTTTCTGTCAAGGCGATTCTTGCCATTGCTTCTTACGGTTATATGGCCGAGAAACTCGGTCTTGACGACGTCGCTACAGAATACAAGAAGAAGGCGCAGTCTCTGGCCGCCGAGTGGATGGAAATGGACAAGGACGGAGACCACTACAAACTGACATTCGACAAGAGCGGAACTTGGAGCCAGAAATACAATCTGGTTTGGGACCAGCTTCTCGAATTGGGCATCTTCCCGGATTCAGTGAAAGAGACAGAACTTGCCTATTACAAGACCAAGCAGAACAAATACGGTCTGCCTCTTGACAGCAGAAGCACCTACACCAAGACAGACTGGATTATATGGACTGCGACAATGGCAGGTTCTCAGGAAGAGTTTGAGGAATTTGTCGCTCCTGTCCACCTGTTTATGAACGAGACCGAGGATAGGATTCCTATGTCCGATTGGGTATATACAGACAAGCCGATTCACAGCGGATTCAAGGCTAGATCCGTAGTCGGCGGCTACTTTATAAAAATGTTGGAATATGTCAAAAATAACTAAGCCGATTATTTTAATGATTGCCGCGTCTGCTTTTTTTGCAGGCGCGTGCACTCCCTCTTCCTCTAATGAAGAACACTACACACCTGTGGATTATGTAAACACATTGGTGGGTACACAGTCAAAGCACCTGTTCTCGAACGGAAACACCTACCCGGCAGTCGCACGCCCATGGGGAATGAATTTCTGGACGCCTGCGACAGGAAAGATGGGTGACGGATGGGCTTATACTTATGATGCGGACAAAATCCGCGGATTCAAGCAGACCCACCAGCCAAGCCCGTGGATGAATGACTACGGCCAGTTCGTGATTATGCCTGTGACCACAGGTGCAGAATTTGATCAGGACGCCCGTGCGAGCTGGTTCTCACACAAGAGCGAAACCGCAAGTCCATTCTATTACAGCGTTTATTTGGCTGACCACGATGTATTTGCCGAGATGACGGCCACCGACCGCGCCGCGAAATTCCGTTTCACATATCCTGAGAAAGATATGTCCTACCTTGTCGTGGACGCTTTCGACAACGGCTCATATACGGAGGTCATCCCGTCTGAAAACAAGATTGTGGGCTACACGGTCAAGAACACCGGAGGCGTACCCGACAATTTCAAAAACTGGTTCGTAATCGTTTCCGACACTCCGTTCGAATATGAGCAGAATGTCAACGTGGATTCGGCACACGCCGGAGCAATCGTCGGTTTCAAGACCGGCAAGGGACAGCAGGTGAATCTGAAAGTCGCTTCATCTTTCATCAGCCTTGAACAGGCCGAGAGAAACCTCAATGAACTTGGCGACGGTGATTTCGACAGGCTTGTCGCGGAAAGCAAGGAACAGTGGAACAAGACATTGGGACGCATTGAAGTCGAGGATAATGACATTGACAGACTCCGCACGTTCTATTCCTGCCTGTACCGTTCCGTTCTTTTCCCGCGTAATTTCTCTGAAATCGATGCGGAAGGCAATATCGTACACTACAGCCCATACAACGGAGAGGTTCTTCCGGGATATATGTTCACAGACACCGGATTCTGGGACACATTCCGCTGCCTTTTTCCTCTGCTCAACCTGGTTTATCCTGATATGAACGAGAAGATGCAGGAAGGCCTCGTGAACGCATACAAGGAAAGCGGATTTCTCCCTGAATGGGCAAGCCCGGGACACAGAGCCTGTATGATAGGCAACAACTCCGCTTCTGTCGTTGCTGACGCTTATATCAAGGGCATTCGCGGCTACGACATCGAGACTCTCTGGGAAGCGGTCAAGCACGGTGCGAATTCTGTGCATAAGGAGGTAAGTGCTACAGGACGTGCAGGCTGGGAGGAATACAACCGACTCGGATATGTTCCTTGCGACATCGGTATCAAGGAATCAGCTGCGAGGACTCTTGAATATGCTTACGACGACTGGTGCATCTGGACACTCGGAAAGGCTCTCGGAAAACCAGACGAAGAAATCAACGTATATAAGGAGCACGCGCAGAACTACCGCAACCTTTATCTCAAGGAGGCTTCGCTTATGTGCGGACGCAAGGCTGACGGTGAATTCAATCTGCCGTTCAATCCATACAAATGGGGTGGTGACTTCACTGAAGGCAATGCTCTTCAATATACTTGGTCAGTCTTCCACGACCCGGCAGGACTTATGGCTCTGATGGGTGGCGAAGAGGCGTTCAATGCCAATCTTGACAACATCTTCGAAGTGCCGCCTATCTTCGATGACAGTTATTACGGATTCACGATCCACGAAATCCGCGAAATGCAGGTGATGAATATGGGCAATTACGCTCACGGCAACCAGCCTATTCAGCATATGCTCTATCTCTATGACTGGAGCGGACAGCCTTGGAAGGCACAGATGAGAATACGCGAAGTGATGGACAAGCTCTATATGGCGACACCTGACGGATATTGTGGAGACGAGGACAACGGCCAGACATCCGCTTGGTACGTATTCTCTGCATTGGGATTCTATCCTGTATGCCCGGCTACAGACCAATACGCATTGGGCGCACCGCTCTTCAAGAAGGTGACCATACATCTCGCCAACGGCAAGAACACTGTCATCAGCGCTCCTGACAACAGCAGGCGGAATTTCTACGTGAAGTCTATGAAGGTCAACGGAAAGTCCTACACAAAGACTTATCTCACCCACGATGTGCTCTCCAAGGGCGCGAAGGTTGAATTCCAGATGGCTTCGGAACCAAACATCCGCAACGTTTCCGCCGAAGACAGACCTTACTCGATGTCATTGGAATAATGCATTGATTTTCCTGAATGACAATAAAGAGTGGTCTCTTAAAAAGTAAGTAGTGACAAAACCCTTTTGAGAAACGAATAATCCGTGAGCGTCGCTTTCATCAAGAAAGTGGCGCTCTTCTCTATTTGTTTCATTTGCTTGCCTCAATCTGAAATATCTTCTTCTAAATCGATCTGAAAGTTCGTGGTATTTTTAATTGTGTCTCTTTTAGTCTTATATCCTATGTATGAAACTTCATGAAACTTCATAAATATTATCATACTTTACACCATTTAATGCAGCAAACCCGTCAAGATTGGTCGTCGTAGCTTTATCAGTACCTTTAATTCTTACAACAGCGCCAATAATAGGCTCCGAAGTCTTCTTATCTCTTACCACGAATACGACATAGCCATTTTGCGCGTAAACACAGATAGCAGAAACTGCCATTATAGCAGTTATTGCTATAAGAATTAACTTTAAATGTTTTCTTCTCATATTTTGTAATGTTTAGTGGATTACCTCTTGGAAATCACATATCTGAAATTCAGTCCGAAAGCCCTGCCGAGGCCGTTCGCCCAGGATTTTAACATATAGTTGTCTATTTCAGAAGTTTGCGTATTCTTGACGTTATTCAGAAGGTCTGAACAAAACAGCATCACTTTGCATCTGCGGTCTTTACCAAAGAGCCAGCCGGCATTGAGTTCCAGAGAAATATTTGAATATCCAGCATCAGACTTAGTCGCGAACATCTTATCAGCAGAAACATCCCCAGACAGTTCCAGATGGTCAAACAATCTTAGGCTTGTTTGCAATTTAAGCGAAGGCGTGATATAGTCATATACTTTCAAATTATCATATTTCAATCTCCCGACAGACATTGAGGGATAAAAATACAGTGAGAAATTTCCCTTGTCATAAGTAATACCCGAGTTGACATTCAAAGTATTGCTAAAATTATGATGCCGGATATCAGCCATATAGAACGGTTCACGGTGAATATCACAAGAAATACCAACATCCAGATTGGTTCTGAGTTTTTCTAGATACTTCTGAAACTCAAATTTTGCATTTCCTGTAATGTTTCCATTTATATTGACT